>JAVJQK010000103.1 GCA_040218145.1 Sandaracinaceae bacterium
CGTTTGGCTGCGCTCGATGAAGCCGATCTGGGAACAGGTGGCGAAGCACGACAGGAACCTGGCTCGGCAGATGCGCGACAGCGCGGCGAGCGTGGTGGGGAACCTGGCCGAGGGTGAGAAGCGGGTCGGCGGGCACGAGCGCGAGCGGTTCGGGACGGCCTACGGCTCGGCGGGCGAGACTCGCGTGTGGCTGCTCTCCGCAGCCGCGCTCGGATACGTGAGCGACGAGGCGGTCGAAGGGCCGGCCGATTGGGCGGACAAGGCGCGCGCGACGATGTGGAAGTTGATGCATCGGAGCTGAGCGAGGCGAGGGCGGCTCCGGCTTCGGTCGGAGTCGCCCCTCGCGTGCTTCGCCGCATCGGCTGCGGCTCCGGCAGCGGCATCGGCTGCCGCATCCGCCCCCGCTATCGCATCCGCCCCCGCTGCCGCGTCCGCCCCCGCTGCCGCCTCCGCCCCCCGCTGCCGCATCCGCCCCCCGCTGCCGCCTCCGCCTCCGCTGCCGCATCCGCCCCCGCTGCCGCGTCCGCCCCCGCTGCCGCATCCGCCCCCGCTGCCGCATCCGCCCCCGCTGCCGCATCCGCCTCCGCCCCCGCATCCGCTGCCGCATCCGCTGCCGCGTCCGCCCCCGCTGCCGTATCCGCATCCGCATCCGCATCCGCATCCGCATCCGCATCCGCATCCGCATCCGCATCCGCTGCCGCATCCGCTGCCGCATCCGCTGGCGCTGCCGCTGTCGGTGACCAGGCGCCGCTGGCGCTGCCGCTATTGCCGTCGTCGCAGCCCGACCACCACGTCGGGGACACCCGGGGCGGCTGCGCATCGAGCACCGTGCAGGGGACAGATCGGATACCCTCTGCAGCTGTGAGTGCGCGCGACTCGTTGCCCGTCCGGACGTGGCTGCTGATGGAGACCCTCGAGAGCGGGCGGACGCTCGCCAGGGCCGTCGCGGCGCCTGGGTTGGTCGCGTACGCGGCGAAGGAGGACGCGGAGCTGCAGCATCAGCTGGCGCTCGGAGTGCACCTGGAGCGGGGCGGAGCGGGGACCCAGGCGGCCTTCTCGCTGCCCGACGCCACGCTGGTGCACGTCGACGTGGAGGCGCCTCATCCTCACGCGCCGAAGCGGGTCGCCAAGCCGATCTCGCTGAGCCTCCCTTGCGTGGTCTTGCCGCACCGTCGCGATCGGTGGGCGGTCGCGCTTCCCTACGGGCTCACGGTCTTCGTGGGGCCCAAGGAGGACCTCGAGGAGGTGCTCCGCGCGGAGGTCGGGCGGCACCTTCGCGCGCTCGCGCCGGACGCGGACGCGCTGCTCGCGCTGATGGCGGCGCGAGAGCGCACGCTGGCGCCGATCACGGTCGACGTGGATCGTCGCTCGTTGCCCGCGGACGGCACACACGCGCTGCGGAAGCGGGTCGACGCGGCGCAGAGACGCGCGGCGGCGCTGTCGGTGCTGGGCGCGATCGGACGGAGGGTGCACCCGGACGAGGTGCGCGCGCCGGCGCCGGTCGGGCAGGACGACGCGCGGGCCACCTTCGACGCGCTGATGCGGGGAGACGCGCGGCGCTCGGTGCTGCTGGTGGGCGAGGAGCGGGTGGGCAAGTCCACGCTCGTCGAGCGGTGGATCGCCGAGCGCGGGGCCGACGCGCCCTGGCTGTTCGCGACCAGCGGCGCGCAGCTCGTCGCGGGCATGAGCGGGCTCGGGCAGTGGCAGGCGAGGGTGGAGCGCGTGTTCGCCGCGGCCGAGGAGCTGGACGCGATCCTCTGGTTCGACGACCTGCGCGACCTGCTCGGCGACCACGCGGGCGGCTTCGTCGATCTGCCGTCCGCCATCCGGCCCTGGCTCGACGACGGACGCGTGCGGCTCGTGGGGGAGCTGGCGCCAGAGGCCGCGGATCTCTTCGCGACCCGTCACGCCGGGCTCTTCGGCGCGATGCACCCGCTGCGCTTGGAGCCGCAGGACACGCGCGCCGGGCGCCTCGCGCTCGAGGCGTGCATCGCGCACGCGGATCGGTTCGAGCCCCACCGCGCCAACCTGGACCCCGCCGCGATCGACGCGGTGGTCGAGCTGACCGATCGCTTCCTCCCGTACCGCGCGTTCCCGGGCAAGGCGGTGCGGCTCTTCGAGGAGCTGCGCGCGAGCGCCGAGCGCGCACACCACGCCGAGCGACGGGTGCTCGGGCGGGACGACGTCTACGAGATCTTCTCGGTGCAGACCGGCGTGCCGGGCTTCCTGCTCCGCGACGACGTGGCCTGGCGGCGGGAGCGGGCGCGCGCGTTCTTCGCCGCGCGGATCGTCGGGCAGGCGGAGGCCGTCGAGCGCTTGGTCGACACCCTCGCGGTGGTGAAGGCGGGCCTCGCCCCCGGAGACAAGCCGCTCGCGAGCTTCCTCTTCGCCGGCCCCACCGGGGTGGGGAAGACCGCGCTCTGCCGCGCGCTCGCGGAGCTGCTCTTCGGCTCGGCGGAGCGGCTGGTGCGCATCGACATGTCGGAGATGTCGGATCCCGGCGCCGCGATGCGGCTCGTGCACGGGAGCGAGAGCGGAGAGGGGCTCCTGACGAGCGCGGTGCGACAGCAGCCCTTCTGCGTCGTGCTGCTCGACGAGATCGAGAAGGCCCACCCGAGCGTGTTCGATCTGCTCCTGGGCGTGCTCGGCGAGGGGCGGCTGACCGACGCGCGGGGGCGCACCGCTCACTTCCACGACGCGATCGTCGTGATGACCAGCAACCTCGGCACGCGACACCGGAGCGCGACCGTGGGCATCGACCCGCCCCGGACCGACGAGGGCGCTCGCTACGCGGAGGCGGTGGAGAGCTGGTTTCGGCCGGAGCTCGTCAACCGCATCGACCGCGTGATCGCGTTCGCGCCGCTGACCCGGTCCGAGATCCGCGCGATCGCCTCGCTCACCACCCAGCGCATCGCCATGCGGCGCGGCCTGGCCGAGCTCGGCGTGTCGCTCGAGGTGACCGAAGGCGCGCTCGACGCGCTCGCCGAGGCAGGCTTCGAGGAGGCGTACGGTGCGCGCGCGCTCCGACGGCATCTCGAGGACGAGCTCGTCGCCCCGGTCGCGCGCGGGCTCGGTCCGCTCGGGGCAGACGCGCGCAACGCGCGGGTGATCGTCTGGCGCGAAGGAGAGCCCACGCCGGAGGGGGCGCGGCTCCACTCGGAGAGCCGAGGGCCGCTGCGGCTCGAGGTGATCCGCGGTGAGGCGCGCAGCACGCGGGAGGACGCGGCGCTCCTCGCGCGCGTCTCGGGAATGCGGCGCTGGGCCCACGAGAAGCGCGAGGTGCCGACGGCGGCCGAGCTCCGCGAGCGCTCGCGCTACCTGCTGGCCGAGCTGTCCTATGGAGACGCGGCGCAGGGCGCGGAGGCCGCGATGATGCACGCGGAGCTGGCGGCGCTCGACGAGAAGCTCGCGCGGGTCGACGCCGCGGTCTCCGAGCTGGAGTCCATCGAGGAGCTGTCCATCGTGGCCTCGCTCGCGGGGGAGCCGGTGGGGGAGATGCGCCAGCTCGCCGGGCAGGCGAGCCTCGCGTTCCGCAGCGCGCTCCTCGAGCTGTTGATCGCCAACGACGAGCGACACGCGATCACGGTCCGGATCCAGGAGCACGACGACAGCAAGCCGCTCAACCTCTGGCTGAACGGGCTCCTCCACGCGCGCGAGCGGCTCGGGTGGCAGATCGTGGGTCACGTGGAGAAGGACCCGGCGCCCAGGCCCGCGGGCTGGCCGGCCGAGCGCCGCTGGGGGCCGCCACGCGACGCCGACGCGCTGCTGGAGCGACTGGCCCAGCCAGACCGCTCACCGCTCGCGCTCCTGCTGCGCGTGCGCGGCCGGCACGCGGGGCACCTCCTGGGCCTCGAGGCGGGGCTGCATCGACGGCGGCGCCCCAGCCCGCAGGTCGAGCAGACGACGTTCGCGGTGACCGTGGTGCGGCACGCGGCCGATCTCCCGGACGACGTGCTCGACTCGCCGCGTCTCGCCCCCGAGCCGATCCCCCCGTCCGCGAAGCGACGCCTCCTCCCCGCGGTGCGCGATCAGGACGGCCACACGCTCACCCTGCCGGGCGGAGAGACGCTCGAGCTGGCCCCCACGGAGTACTGGCCGAGCTTCGAGGCGATCGCGTTGACGCACCTCCTCTGGCTCGAGGAGCACGCCGAGGCGCGCGCCGCCCTCGAGGACCTGGACGACCCGGAGGAAGGCGAGGAGGCGACGTGACCCAGATCACCGTCACCGTCTATCAGCGCAAGCGGCAGGCCCAGCTCGAGTGGGCCACCGTCGGGCTGGGCGCGCGCACGCTCCGACGCGTCGGCAGGAGCCCGACCAAGATCCAGCGCGGCCTCGCGGACGAGCTGCGCAAGTCCATCCGGAACATGAGCCCCATGGAGGTGGCGGCGCTGGAGCTGGTGCGGGGTCGTCGCCTGCGGCGCGTGCACCTCGAGCTCACGGTCGCGGACCGCAAGCGCGTCTCGGGGCGCTTCCCGCTCGTCCTCGAGCCGCGCTGGCGCCGACCCGGGGAGCGCGTGGTCATCGCCTACCACCCGCTGCTCGGCGATCAGTTCTTCCTCGTCGACGAGGACGCCGACCTCGCCGAGCAGGCGAAGCGCTTCTTCGCGCACGTGTGGCGGGAGCTCGACGAGGTCTTCGTGACCGAGCAGCTCGTCACCGACGGCAAGGATCTGTTGCGCGCCTTCAGCTTCTCCGAGCGCGCGCCGCAGCTCATCGACGAGATCGTGCCCGAGGCGGATCCGTTCGCGGACCTCGAGGTCGATCCGGACCGCGGCAAGCGCAAGAAGAAGCGCAAGAAGAAGAAGCACGGCCGCAAGCAGCTCCGCGCGATCGGCGAGAACGTCACGGCGCGCGTGGCGGACGGCGTCGCGCCGCTCGGGCGGCCCCGCGAGCCCTGGCGCAGTCAGCTCGCGCAGCTCTTGAACGGGCCGCGCAAGCAGCCCGTCGTGCTGCTCGGCCCGCCCGGGGTGGGCAAGAGCACGCTGCTCCATCGCTGGGTGAGCGACCTGCTCGAGGCCGACGACTACGCCGCCCACCGGAACCTCGATCGGGCGCACGAGGTCTGGCGCCTCTCGGCCACGCGGGTGCTCGCCGGAATGAGCTACGTCGGGGACTGGGAGAAGCGCTGCGTCGAGCTGACCCACGAGGCCGCCGACCCGCGCGTGGTGCTCTGGGTGGACGACCTGCACACCTTCGGCACGGCCGGCCGGAGCCGCCAGAGCGAGCGCAGCCTGGCCGACTTCTTCCGCGGACCCGTCGCGCGCGGAGAGGTGACGATGATCGGCGAGGCGACCCCGGCACAATGGCACCGGCTGCAGGAGCACGCGCCCGCCTTCGCCGACCGCTTCACCACCCTGCGCGTGACGCCCACCGACGCGGCCGAGACGCTACAGCTGCTGCTGCACGAGGCGCGGGAGCTCGAGCCGGCGCGCGAGGTGGCCTTCCGCCCGGAGGTGTATCGCGCGGTCATGCAGCTGGGAGAGACGCTCCATCCCGGCACCGCGCGTCCGGGCGTGGCGGTCGACCTGCTGCGGCGCCTGGCCGCGGACGCCGCGTTCTCGGCGGACGGATGGACCGAGCTCGACGCGGACGCGGTCGTGGGATTCCTCGCCCGTCGCACCGGCCTTCCCGAGGTGCTGCTGCGGCCCGACGCGTCGCTGGATCCGGCCGCGCTCGAGGACGCGTTCCGCCAGCACGTGCTCGGTCAGGACGAGGCGGTGCGCGCGGCCGTCGATCTCGTGGCGCGGATCCGCGCGGGTCTGACCGATCCCGAGCGGCCGTTCGCGACCTACCTCTTCACGGGGCCCACGGGGACCGGCAAGACGCAGATGGCCAAGGCGCTCGCCGGCTTCCTGTACGGGGACGAGTCGCGCCTGGTGCGGGTCGACATGGGCGAGATGACCGGGCCCGAGTCCGTCGCGCGCCTGATCGGGGATCGCTACGACCCGCGCGGGCTCCTGACCGACGCGGTGCGCCAGCAGCCGTTCTCGGTGGTCCTGCTCGACGAGGTCGAGAAGGCGCACCCCGCGGTGCTGCAGCTCCTCTTGCAGCTGCTCGACGAGGGTCGGCTGACCGACGCGGGCGGCGCGGTGACGGACTTCCGGCGCGCGGTGATCGTGATGACGTCGAACCTCGGCGCCAGGCCCCGCGCGTCGGTGGGGTTCGGAGAGCGCGCCGACGCGGTGCTCCGAGAGGTCGGCCGCGCGGTCCGGGATTTCTTCCCGCCCGAGCTCTTCAACCGCATCGACCGGGTGGTGCCCTTCGCGCCGCTCACGCCGGAGATCGCCGAGCTCGTGTGCGAGAAGGAGCTCGCGCAGCTCCTGGCACGCCGCGGGCTCACCGACCGGCGCGTGTTCGTCTTTCCGCACCCCGACGCGGTGAAGCGCATGGCGGCCGACGCCTTCGACGCGCGGGATGGAGCGCGGAGCGTCAAGCGCCACCTCGAGGCGACGGTGGGCGCGCTGCTCTCGGACGAGCTCGCCCGCGGGAGCCGCGCCGAGATGCGCATGGCGCGGGTCTACGCCGCGGACGACGGCTATCGGCTGCACGTCGACGAGCTGATCGAGGCGGAGCCCGAAGAGGCGCGGTACGAGCTCGAGGGGCTCCTCCACGAGCCCGCGTCGGTGCTGAACCGGCTCCTGCCCCGCATGCTCGCGCGGGTGCGTGATCTGTCCGAGAGCGCCGAGGTCGAGGCGCTCGCCGAGCGGGTCGGCGCGCTCGTGGCGGAGCTCGGTGGGGGCGACCCCGAGGTGGCCCGGACGCTCTACGCGCTCGACCGGTTCCGCGCGGAGCTGAGGGCGTTGCGCGACGACCTCGAGCTGCGCACGAGCGCGAACCGAGACGTGGAGCGAGAGCTGTCGGTCGACGCGGTCCGTGAGCGTCGCGAGCCGTGGGGGTGGCGCGGCGGCCCGTCGAAGATGAAGCGCCTCGACCGCCGTCACGTGCGGCCGCCCTCCGCGGCCCTGTCTCGCGAGGAGATCCTCCGCCGCGCGGGGGAGATCGCGCTCCTCGAGCGCGCGGTGCATCGGCTCGGCGACGCGCGCGAGCACCGCGTCCTGCTCGAGCTGCTCCGGGTCGGCCAGGGGCGGCGCCCTCCGCGCTACGACCGCGCGCCGGACGGGCTCTTCGAGTGGCTCGCCGAGCTCTACACCGGCTTGCGCGGCGACGTGCTCGCGGCGTCGGCGCGGCGACCGGACGGATCGATCCTCACCCTCGAAGAGCCGCGGGAGCTCGGCGCGCTCCTCGCGGCGCACCCGAACCACCTCGTGCTCGAGCTCCACGGGGTCGCGATGCGAACCTTCCTCGAGGGCGAGCAGGGCTGCCACGTCTGGTCCTCGCTGCTCTCGGGCGCCGAGATCGTGCGTGTGCGCCTGACCGACGCGGAGTCCTGTGAGGATGTGTTGCACGAGCACGATCGCTCGGCGCGCGCGTTCGAGCGAGCCCTGCAGGAACGCCGGGGGGAGGGGCTGCCCGAGGACCCCGCGCGCCTGCTCCCCGCCGTCCGCCGTCTGCGCTTCGACCCGCCCACGCGGCCGGGCGAGTCCTCGCTCCTCGAGGTCGAGGACTACGTGACGGGGCAGGTGATGGTCGAGAGCGTCCGCCGCATCCCCGACGCGCTCCGCGCCCTGACCTGGCTCCGCGCGAGCCGCGCGCGGGGGGCGTCGTGAGCGATCGGACGAAGAGCCTGCGGGTGCACCTGGTCGAGCTCGACGACGGCCGGGTCCTCGCGACGCTGATCCGGACGCGCGAGTCGTTCTTCGACGCCTTCCCACCGAGCGCGTACGGCGAGACGACGGAGGACGTGCTCGGTCAGCTCGACGTGGCGCTGCGCGGTCTGCTCGCGACCCGGGAAGACGAGCTGGCGCGCTACCTCTGGAAGGAGTCGTTCCACGTGCGCGCGGTGCCGCTCTCGATCCACCCCGCGACGGTGATCGAGAAGCAGCCCGTGGTCGGCAAGCGCGAGGTGCCGCTGCGGCTCTCCTACGTCTGGTGCGAGATGAAGAGCGGCGCGTTCCGCGTGATGCTCCCGCGCTTCCGCTGGTGGATGATGCTCGAGGACCTCGAGAGCGCGCGAAAGGTGCTGGAGCAGGCCGTGAGCGGCGCGCTGCTCGGCGAAGACCCGGCGTGGTTGTTCGAGTTCCGACGTCAGGGGGACGAGCGCGTCATCGAGTGGACGCCGGACTGGCTGAAGAAGCAGGCGTCTCGCCCCGAGTCGCCGCTGCTCTCGTTCGCGCGGCCGAAGGTGCCGACGATGGAGGCGGTGGCCGACGACTGGGTCGCGCGCGCGGCGAAGAAGAAGCTCGCGCCGGTCATCGGGGACGACCCCGGCTTCGAGTCCGAGGCCCGCGTCCTCGCGCAGCCTCTGCGCCCGTCGCTCCTGCTCGTCGGGGAGCGCGGCGTCGGCAAGACCACGTTCGTGCGCCGGCTCGCCCGCTGGCTCCTCCGACAGCAGCGCGCGGGCCGCGACGTGCCGCGTCGCCTGTGGGCCACCAGCGCCGACCGCGTCCTCGCGGGCATGATCTACCTCGGCATGTGGCAGGAGCGCGTGCTCGAGATGGTGCGCGAGCTCGAGGGGGAGGACGAGCTGCTCTATCTCGGCGCCCTGCCGCCCATCCTCCGCCCGCAGGGAGACGGCAGCGCCATCGCCGATCTGCTCGCGCCCGCGGTGCTGAACGGCGGCCTGCCCGTGATCGCCGAGTGCACCGAAGCCGAGCTCGTGCAGGCCCGCCGCCGCGCCGGCCGCTTCGTCGACGCCTTCCGCGTCGTCCGGCTGGCCGAGCCGCCGCGTGGCCAGGTGGTCTCGCTCATGCGCACCTGGTCGGCCCGCCGCGAGCTCGACGTCCATCCGGCCGCGCTCGACCGGCTCGTGCGGCACCTCGACGCGTTCTCACGGCACCAGCGCTTCCCGGGCAAGGGCTTCGCGATGCTGGACTGGCTGGCCCAGCAGCGACCGGGGCGGATCGATCCGAGCGACGCGTCGCGCTGGTTCGCGAAGCAGGCGGGGCTGCCGTTCGAGCTCATCGCGGACGAGGCGTCGGCCACGGTGGACGAGATGGCGGCCCGGCTCCGCGAAGGCGTGATCGGCCAGGACGCGGCGTGTCAGAGCGCGGGCCGCGTGCTCGCGCGCTTCAAGGCGGGCCTGAGCGATCCCGAGCGGCCGCTCGGCAACCTGCTCTTCGTCGGACCGACCGGGGTCGGCAAGACCGAGCTCGCCAAGCAGCTCGCGCGCGTGCTCTTCGGGGACGCGCGCCGCATGGTCCGCGTCGACCTCAGCGAGTACATGGTGCCCGGCGCGGTGGAGCGCCTGCGTCAGGTCGGCCACGGCGTCACCAGCCTCGCCGAGCAGGTGCACCGCCAGCCGCTCTCGCTCGTGCTCTTCGACGAGCTCGAGAAGGCGCACCCCGAGGTGTTCGACCTCCTCCTCGGCGTGCTCGGCGAGGGCCGCCTCACCGACGCGATGGGCCGCCTCGTCGACTTCCGCATGACGGTCATCGTGCTGACGAGCAACGTCGGCGCGGCCGAGCGCCCCCCGGTCGGCTTCGACGCGAAGCCCTCCGACGACTTCGCGCGCGCCATCCGCGACCGCTTCCGCCCCGAGCTCGTGAACCGCCTCGACCACGTCGTGAGCTTCCGGCACCTGGATCTCGCCGACGTCCGCCGCATCTGCGACCTCGAGCTCTCGAAGGCCCTGCGCCGCGCCGGCCTCCACCGCCGCAACCTCCAGCTCCTCGTGCACCCGGAGGCCCGCGACCGCCTCGCCGAGCTCGGCTTCCACCCCCGCTACGGCGCCCGCCCGCTTCGACGCGTCATCGAGGAGCGCGTCTTCACCCCCCTCGCGGCCCGCATCGCGTCCGACCCCGGCTTCCGCGACCGCCGCGTCGAGGTCGTCGCCGGCCTTTCCTCTGCGGATCACATCGGTGTATGAGCCCACCGTGAACGGCACCGTCACTTCCGGGATCACGCTGGACCTCGTCGTCGAGGTGCAAGGACGCTTCGAACGCGCGTCCATCGACGCGACCGGCCATCTCCTCCTCTGGAACGGTCGGGAGATCGTCATGGTGCGTGATGGCGAGGTGGAGCGGTCCGCGCGGAGCTCCGACACCCACGAGATCCGCGCTGCTGCGCTGTCCCCCGCCGGTCGCCGTGCGGTGCTCGAGGTGGAGCGCGGTGGCTCCGGCGCGCTGCGGGTCGACGACCTGCCCACGCCTCGGGCCACGGCTGTCCTCGCGCGTCTGGCGCTCGATGTCGTGACCTTGGACCTCTGCTGGGCCGCCGAAGAACACGTGTGGCTCGCGGGGACCGACGCGGAGTCGGGCGACGCGCGGCTCTCTCTCGTGCATGTCTCCGATGACCGGGTCGTCGCGAGCACCCAGTTCGCGGTCCCCTTCGCCGATGACGAGCTGCGCTTCGCCACGGCCGATGCGAACGGATGCTCGTTCAACATGCACGCCGGCCAGCACGGCTCATGTGCCTACGCAGCCACACGTCGAGACGGCAGCGTGAGCGTGGCTCTCTGGATCGATGGCGCGGGCGGGCAGCTCGAGACCGCCGAGGGAGAGGTGCTCGCGCTCATCGAGCGAGGGCTCACTCGCGTCGGACGGGCTCCCGCCCTGGATCTGAGCGCGCATGGTTGGCCGCTCGACCTGGTCCAGGCAGACCCGGGACGCGTGGTCGTCGGGTTCGACCAGGGAGACTCGCTCGTCCTGGTCGACTCCGTGGGCATGCGCGCGTTGGAGGTAGTCCAGCTCCCCTCACCGCGTCCCGTGCGGGCTGTGACGAAGCTGGTCGCTCACCCGGGTGGCGGCTTCGTCGCCGTCGCAACTGGCGGAACTCTCTCGAAGCCATCGACGAGCGTCTATCGCGGCCGCGCGATCGACGCTGGCGCGAGGGGGACGGGGGCGGCTCGATGATGGGCGCGGAGCCCGGGCTCGCGGTCTGTGCGGCGCACGAGGACGCGCAGGCGACGGCGACGTGCGCGCGCTGTGGCAACAACGTCTGCCCGCTCTGTCTGGAGCTGGACTCCGCGCTGCCCGATCACTGCGGCGCTTGCCGCGCGCGGGTCGGCGGCGGGCAGATGGCCTGGGAGAGGGAAGGGTTGCCGTGGCTGCGGCGCTGGCTGCTGACGACCCGGGAGGTCTTGCTGCGCCCCACCGACACGTTCGAGCGGTGCGCGCCGGGGCCCTGGACGGCGTCGCTCGGGTACGCGGCGGTCACGGGCGCGCTGCAGGCCGCGGTGCAATTCTGCTTCCTGCTCTGCGGGGCCGGCTGCCTGCTCGCGGCGGGGCTCTGGGAGGAGACGATCGGGCCCGAGGGGCGCGATCCCCTCTTCGTGTGGATCATGGTCGGCGTCCTCGTCGCCTACCCGCTGATGGTGGTCGGCTTCCACCTCTTCCTGATCGTGGTCCGCGCGCTCCTCTTTCACGCGGGGGTGATGGTCTCCGGCGGTGGGGAGGGCTTCGCCGTCAGCTTCTGGGGGGCGGGCTACGTGCACGCGATCCAGCTCGCGACGCTGGTCGCGGCGATCCTCGGGAACCTGCCCCTGATCGGCCCCCTGATCACGCTCTTCGTGTACCTCGCGATCGAGGTCTGGACCGCGCTCCAGCTCACGACGATCGCCCGGGTGCGGCACCATCTGACGCCCCAGCGCGCGACGCTCGCCGGCTGGACGCCCTTCCTCGTGTTCAGCGCGATCGGCGTCGGCTGCTGCGCGCTGATGATCCTCTGGTTCGTCAGCACGCCGATGTGGCCCGATCAATGACCGAGGTCTCCGAGCGGCGCGACGGGATCTGCGGGGCGCACGACGCCCTGGCCGTCGGGATCTGCCCGCGATGTGGTGACAACGTCTGTCCCGCGTGCCTCGACGCGAGCTCGGCGCTGCCCGATCACTGCGCCGCGTGCCGGGATCGGGTCGGCGCCGCGCGGATGCCGTGGGAGGAGGCCGGGGGCTCCTGGGCCCGGCGCTGGGGACGGCAGACCAGAGCGCTCCTCCTGCGGCCCCGAGAGACGCTCGAGTCGACGCGGCTCACCTCCTGGAAGGCGGCCGTCGGCTACGCCGCGACGTGCGGGGCGCTTCACGGCGCCGCGATCACCGCCGTGATGAGCTGCGGCTCCGGCTGCCTGCTGCTCCTCAGCCGCCCCGATCAGATCGGGGAGATCGGGCGAGGGCGCTTCCCGGAAGGCGCGGTCCTCGCCTTCGCGCTGCTCGCGCCCCTCTTGATGACGCTGTGGCAGCTCTTCGTGGTGGCGCTCCGGTCGCTGTGCTTCCACCTCCCGGTCGCGCTCTTCGGCGGCGGCGGCGGCTTCGGTGTGAGCGTCGCGGGCTGTTCGTACGTGAGCGTGCTCCACCTCGGCGGCCTCGTGCTCTCCCTCGCGGGCGCCATCCCGCTCCTCGGCTCGTTCATCTATCTCTTCGGCTGGGTGCTGCTCGAGGTGTGGGCCGCGTTGCTCCAGACGACGGTGGCCCGCACCCAGCACGGCCTCTCGCCCGGGCGCGCCATCATCGCGGGCTGGGCGCCGTTCCTCGCGCTCTCGACAATTGGCGTGCTCGGCTGCGCGCTGATCGTCGTCGTCGTCATCCTGGGAGGGCCGACCCGGTGAGCGCGATCTGCGCCGTGCACCCGGGCGCCGAGGCGACCGCGACGTGCGCCCGGTGCGGCAACAACGTCTGCCCGTCGTGTCTCGAGCCGGAGTCCGAGCTCCCCGATCTCTGTGACGCGTGCCGCGAGAAGGTCGGCGTGCCGTTGCCGTGGGAGCGCGACGATGGGGCGTGGGTCACGCGCTGGTGGCGCACGGTCCGCGACGTGATCGTGCGCCCGACCGACACCTTCGAGCGCGCGGTGGGGGGCGCCTGGAAGAGGGCGCTCGCCTTCGCCGCGCTCGTGGGCGCGGCGCAGGGCATCTTGCCGCTGGCCGTGAGCGTCCATCGTCTGGCCACGTTCTACCGCACGGGCTCTCTGGCCGAGGCGAGCCTTCGCTACGGGGAGACCGGCGGGTGGGTCGCGCTCACCGCGCCGCTCTGGTTCGCCGCCGCGCAGATCTGCTTCGTGGGGTTGCGGGGCCTGCTCTTCCACGCCGGCGCGCGCCTGGGCGGAGGCCGAGGCGGTCTCGGGGTGAGCGTCTGGGCGTGCGGCTACGTGCACGCGACGCAGCTCCTCGGCTTCTTGCTCACCCTCGCGGGGCTGGTGCCGGGGGTGGGCGGGCTGCTCGTCCTCCTCGGCTGGCTCGCGATCGAGGCGCGCATCGCGCTGACGCTCACCACCGTCGCGCGCGCGCAGCATGGGCTCTCCGCCGGTCGCGCCACCTTCGCGGGGTGGGCGTCGTTCCTCGGGCTCGGCGCCCTCGGCCTCGTCAGCTGCGTGTTGCTGAGCGCGCTGGTGGTCGCGGCGTTCCAGGCCGCCGGCTGGCCATGACCCTGGGCGCGGCAGCGGCTACGCTCTTCGCCGTGCGCCGACTTCTCCTCACCGCCCTCTTCCTCGCCGCCTGCGACGGCGGCTCCGGTCCGGTCGAGCCGCCGATGGAGGACCGCGCCGCGCACTGCCCGGAGCGCGACCCGGTGATGTGCGCGGAGGACGTGGGCGGGCTCTTCCCGTTCACGCGCCACGGCAGCACGGTGGGGCTCGACGATCAGTACGGGGACGCGCCCTGCGTGGCCGGCGGCGGCGTGACCATCGAGGACGTGTCGTTCCGCTGGACCGCGCCCTGGGCGGGGCGCTTCACCTTCAGCACCGAGGGCAGCGCCATCGACACGGTGCTGACGCTCCGGCAGGGCGTGTGCGGAGGGCGCGCGCTCGCGTGCAGCGATGACGCGGCGGGCGGCGCGCACTCGGAGCTCACGGCCGACCTCGACGAGTGCGAGACGATCACGGTGGTGGTCGACGGAGCCGGGGTCGACGACGTCGGGGACTTCACGCTGCGTGTCACCGGCTACGAGACCCTGTGCGGCAACGGCGTCGACGACGACCTCGACGGGCTCACCGACTGCGACGACGACGACTGCTTCACGCCCGAGTGCGCGGAGCCCGGGGACGACTGGCCCGAGGACTGGACCGCGCTCGAGTGGGGTGTGCTCGAGGAGACCAACGCGCGGCGGGCCGAGGGCGCGGTCTGCGGAGGTGAGGAATTCGGTCCGGCGGGGCCGCTCGAGATGGACCCCCTGCTGCGGCTCTCGGCGCGCCTGCACAGCAAGGACATGGCCGAGCAGAACTACTTCAGCCACGACAGCCTCGACGGGCGCATGCTCGGCGACCGCGTGGCCGCGACGGGGTTCGGCGGCACCTTCCTCGGGGAGAACATCGCCCGCGGGCAGCCCACCGCGCGCGCGGTGGTCGACGCGTGGATGGACTCCGAGGGCCACTGCCGGAACATCATGAACCCGGGCTTCCACTTCCTCGGCGTCGGGCACGCGCTCAGCGCGGGCGGCGAGCCGTTCTGGACGCAGAACTTCGCGGGCAACCGCTGAGCCGCCCCAGCTGAGGCGCGTCGCCTCGCCGTTTCTCGCCCGCGAGCCAGCGCGGCGCGCCCGGACCGCGCATTGCAACGCCGACGAGGTATGGACGAACGATGGGCGGAGGAGCTGCCGGCGCTGGGCGAGCTGGGCATGGTCGCGGCGACCGGGGTGCTGATCTACCTGGCCGTCATCGCGGCGGTGCGGCTGAACGGCCTGCGCAGCTTCTCGAAGATGAGCGCGTACGACTTCGCGATGACGATCGGCGTCGGCACCTTGCTGGCGAGCACCATGATCTCGAAGAGCATCACGCTGGCTCACGGCCTCGTCGGCCTGGCCACGCTCTTCGCGGCCCAACGGGTCATCAGCGTGATCCGCCAGCGGGTGCAGATCTTCCACCGGGCGCTCGACAACTCGCCCATCTTGCTCATGGACGGCGAGCGCATCCTCCGCGACAACCTGAAGAAGGCGCGCCTGACCGAAGACGACCTGCGGGCGAAGCTCCGCGAAGCCAACGTCCTGTGCTTGTCGCAGGTGCACGCGGTGGTGTTCGAGGGGACCGGAGACATCAGCGTCCTGCATCGCAGCGGCCACGACGGACCGGAGCTCGAGCCGTGGCTCCTGAACGACGTGAAGCGCTGACCGGTCAGGACGGGAGCGCGTCGAAGGGGATGTGGGAGCGCACGCGGTCGGCGGTCTCCGCCTGCGCGTAGCGGACGGCCGAGCCCAGGCCACAGTCGACCGCGTCGAGCGCCGCGGCGTGAATGGCGCTGGCCGCCGCCATCGCGGCCTCGGACGGGTCGTCGATCGCGCCGAGCGCGGCGAGGGCGGCGGTCGCGGCCGCGGCGACGGCCGGATCGGGCGCCTCTTCGATCGCGGCGTCGACCCTCGCGTTCGCTTCTGCGCGCGCGGCGGCGTCGTCGGTCCCGGCGATCCAGGCGCGCGCGGCGCGCAGCGCCTCCGCGGGACGATCTTCTCCTTCGGGGAGCTGATCGAACGCGAGCTCGGCGCAGGCGCACGCGGCCTCGACGAGCCGCTTCGGGTCCACGCCGCGTCGGGCCGCGATCCCGAGCAGCCAGTCGCCGCGCGGGCAGGCCTCCCACATCGCGCGCCAGTCGTCCCCGTGCGGCGCGGCCCACTCGACCACGTCGTGGTGCGCGCCCTGCTCGGAGAGCCACTGCGCGATCGGGACTCCGGGTGCCGTCGTCATGAGCGAGCCGACGATAGCACTCGACGGCGCGCGTCGATTCTGTAGCCTCCGCGCCCATGAGCCTGACCGTCTATCAGTACCCGAACTGCAGCACGTGCCGGAAGGCGCTCAAGTGGCTCGACGCGAACGGCGTCGACTACACGAGCGTGGACATCACGGCGAAGCCGCCCGCGAAGACGAAGCTGAAGAAGGCCTGGAAGGACTCCGGCCACGCGCTCAAGCGCTTCTTCAACACGTCCGGGCAGTCCTACCGCCAGGGCGGCTTCAAGGAGAAGCTCGCGACGATGAGCGACGGAGAGGCCATCGACGCGCTCGCCGCCGACGGCAAGCTCATCAAGCGTCCGCTCGCGATCGGAGAGAGCGCGAAGGGGGAGGGCGTCGTGCTCGTCGGCTTCAAGGAAGACGAGTGGAAGAGCGCCCTGCTCTGAGGCTCCGAAACGGGCGCCCGAGGGCTACTGCTTCAGGCGCGCGACGATCTCGGCGAGGCCGCTCGCCCGGGTCGTCGCGATCTCCTGGCAGAGCGTCGCCACCTCGAGCACCTGGTCCCTCGGCAGCGCCTCGAGGAACGGCCAGCCGTCCTCGGACGCCAGCGCGCGGTCGCTCGCCGCGTCGCCGAGCCGCGCGTACAGGTAGGCGGCGAGCGGGGAGTGCCGCAGGTCGAAGGCCGACTCCTTCTTGCGCCCCTCTTTCAGGAGGCGGAGCACGTCCGGGTCGACGTCGGTCGCGCTCGGCGCGGCGAGCTTCGGCAGCATGTCTTCGAGGCGCAGGCTGTCGCCCTCACCGTCGTGCGGCAGGTCGCCCATGAAGAGCGAGACGGGCGCGTCGCCGCCGGTGAGCATCGCGAACGACTCGAGGAGGCGCGCGCTCAGGAGCTTCTCGCGCAGGTAGCGGGTGCCGCGCGCGAGGTTGCGGCGGGAGCGCGTGAGCAGGCTGGCCAGCTCCTCCACCGGAGGCGTGCCCCGGAACACCCGGTAGACGCGCTCCGCGTTCAGGCTCCCGAAGAAGCCCTCCATGCGCGCCATCGCGCGGCGGTACTCGCCGAGCGTGTAGGCGGGCATCCGCAGGGTGGGGTTGGTCTCCGGGAGGATCTCCCACGTGTGGCTCAAGAACGCGGCGGGATCTTCGTAGGCGAAGTTGCCGACGTCGCGGTTCGCCACGTTCACCGCGCGTCGCACCGCGGCGTCGACGCCCGCGTCGCCCAGCCCGAGGCCGTGCTCGCGGTCCGCCTCGGTGAGGCGCGCGGCGAGCGTCTCCTCGGCCTCCTGCGGACGGAACGGGATGGTCGCCTCGATGCACGTGACGACCTGGGCGAGCTCCGACGGGTCGAGGTGTGAGCGCAAGGCCCGCACGGCGAGCAGCGCGCTCGCGAGCTCGTTGAGCCCCGTCTGGAACGTCACGGCCTGGCCGGGCGTGAAGCCGAAGAGGCGCGCGACGAGGGCGCGGAGGGGATCTTCCTTCGGGTCGAAGGCGCCGAGCTCCACGTGGTCCCCGTCGACCTCGAGCGCGTCCGAGAGGTGCGGCTCGAGCCCTCGCGGCAAGCCGCCGTCGACCTCGCAGTAGACGGTGTCGTGGAAGAGCACGGCGAGAGAGCCGATCGCGTCGGTGCCGTCGTCGACCGCGAACACGTGCTCCACGGTGTGGTAGCTGCGCCCGCGCCCGCTCATGCTCGCGTGGATCAGCACGGCCCACTCCTCGAGCTCGGCGTCGCGGGGGGAGCGGCCCAGCTCTTGGAGCGCGTTGCGAAACATCTCCACCAGACGCTGCAGGGTGGGAGGCTTTCGGTCGCGGGGGGCGTTCATGGTGGAGCCGCGCTCGGAGTCTACCAGGCCGGAGCGCTCGTGTACGACTCTCGTTGTGTCCGCGTTGGATCTCCGCCGGTCGGTGGGCGGGCGCGTGCGCCACGGCCGGGGCGGAACGGAACCACCGCCGGGGCCGAGCCGAGCGCGCCGCCGCCCCGGTGCGCGCTTTGCACCGCCCCGCCGCGGAGGAATCATGCAGAAGCTACGCAACGCGTCCGAGCGACTCGCCCCGATCGGACTCACCACGCTCCGCGTCGTCGTGGGCGTCATCATGGCCGTGCACGGCTGGATGAAGCTGCAGGACTTCGAGGGCTGGGCACGGAACGTCGAGGCGATGGGCCTGCCGGCGCCCGAGCTGATGGCGCCGCTCGCCATCGCCGGGGAGCTCGGGGGCGGCGTCCTGCTCGTGCTCGGCGCGCTCACCCCTCTCGCGGCGCTCGGCGTCCTGGTCTCCATGCTGGTCGCCGTCTTCGTCGTTCACCTCGACCAGGGGCTCCTCGCGAAGGACGGTGGCTTCGAGTACCCGATGACCCTGGCCGCTGTGGCGTTCTTCCTCATGCTGCGGGGCGGGGGCCCGTTCAGCGTCGACCGGCTGCTCTTCGGCCGCGGCCGCGCGCGCCCCAGGGCGCGAGACCCGCGTCTCCCGCGCGGCGCCTTCGGCCACGAGGCTCGGGTCTGACGGAGGTATGAGTCCTCTTCAGGCGGATTGTTGTGTTGGCGGTGGACGGCCCTAGATCTCAAGGAGTCCCTCCCCACGCCGTTGGAGAGATCACCCGCCGTGTTCGACTCGAGCCCCGCCAGCCCCCACGCCCCGACCGCATCCCGCCCCCCTTTCAGGGGACCTGGGTTCGTGGTGGCCGATCGCTATCGCCTCGTGCGTCACCTCCAGGAGGGCGGCATGGGGGAGGTCTGGGAGGCGGAGCACGTCGAGCTCGGCCGCCGCGTGGCCGTGAAGCTGCTCCACCCGCGCGTGGCCGAGGTGCCCGTGGCGCGGGCGCGCTTCCTCCGGGAGGCGCGGGTCGCGGCCGGCATCCGTCACCCTCACGTCGTCCAGGTGCTCGACCTCGGGGAGCTCGAAGACGGGCTGCCGTTCATGGTGATGGAGCTGCTCGATGGCGAGGATCTCGAGGCCCAGCTCGAGCGGGGGTGGCGCTTCGACCTCGAGGAGGCGCTCGGGTGGCTCGAGCCGGTCGCGAGCGCGCTCGACGCCCTGCACGCGCGGGGCATCCTGCACCGCGACGTGAAGCCCTCGAACGTCTTCCTCGCCCGGGACGCGGCGGGCCAGACGGTCAAGCTCGTCGACTTCGGGATCGTCTACGTCGCCGACGCGGCCGAGAAGCTGACCCGCGCCGACATCGTCGTGGGCACCCCCCACTACCTGCCGCCGGAGGCCTGCGAAGGGGCCTCGTACGACGTGCGCGGAGACGTGTACTCGCTGGCCTGTGTTGCGTACGAAATGCTGACGGGCTGTGTCCCGATCGACGACGACACGCCCATGGGCCTCATGACCGCGAAGGTGCTGGAGGACGCGCCCGCGCCCTCGACCCGGATCAGCGGGATCGGCGCCGACGTGGACGCGATCTTCGCCGCGGCGCTGAGCCGCGACCCCGACGATCGTCCGGCCAGCGCGGGCGAGCTGGTGGCCCGCCTGCGCGCCGCGGTGGTCCCCTCGGACACCACGGCGGTGCGCCCGCGCGCCGACCCGAAGCCGACCAGCCTGCCTGCGCCGCCGCTGCCGCCGCGCCCCCGTCGCCGCGCGCCGCTCGCGCTGGGCCTGATGGCCGGGCTCGCGATGGTGCTCGCCCTCGGCGCGTACGGCGCGGCGCGAGCGATCCCGGAGCCGCGGGTGATGAGCGTCCACGCGGAGCCCGAGCTGACGCCGCGGCTCGCGCTGCAGACAGCGTTGCCTCGCGGGCTCGACATCGCGTCGGCTCCTTCCGCCGCCGCGGCCTCGATCCCGCCCGCGGGCCCCCAGACGCCGGCGCCGCGCGAATCGGCCGCCGCGCCTCGTGCTGCGCCGACGCCCCCTTCGCGCGCACACGACGCGCCCAGGGGGCGCCGGATCGAGCCGCCCGCGATCGACGAGGCGCCGACCGAGGCCGCGCCCGTGGCGGAGGTGGAAGCCGCCGGACCCGATCCGGCCTACGCGCTCGCGCTCCGCCGACGGGGCCAGCGGGCCCTGCTCGAGGGACGCGTGCACGAGGCGGCGACGCAGCTCCTCGAGGCCACGCGCTCCGCGCCCACCGACGCCGTCGCGTGGCGCGCGCTCGGGCTCGCCTACGAGCAGCTTGGGCGCCCCGACGAGGCGCGCCGGGCCTACGGCCGCGTGCTGCGTATGCTCCCGGGAGACGCGGCGACCCGGACGCGCCTCGAGCGGCTCTAACATCCGCTCCGCCCCGTTCACGGGCTCGGGTCGTCGGAGAGCTGCTCGCGCGCCTGCTCCTGGAGCTCCTCGGGGAGGGGGAAGAAGCCCGCCGGGGCGCGCGTCGGTCGGCCGCGCACGTTGCCGCGCAGGACCTCCACCGGGACGGGCGGCGTCAGCTCGAACAGGAAGCCGCGGTTGGTGATCTCGAGCACGAGCGGCTCGGGCGGCGGCTCCGGGCTCTCCGGGTGCAGCTCACGGCGCAGCGACGCCGGGATGCGACCGCGGACCTCGTGCCGTCGGCGGTTGAGCAGGAACGAGGTCATGCGCACCGCGAGGTGGTTGAAGAGCCGGTGGCAGCCGTGGCTGTGGCCGCGGAGGATCGACCGGTAGCTCACCGAGCCGTGGCTGCGGATGCCGTTGTCGAGCCAGTCCTCTTCGTCCTCGCCGTCGCCGCGCACCTGGTGATGGATCACGAGCGCCAGCCCGTACGCGCTGTCGTAGCCGGGGCCCGTGATGGAGTCGTTGACGCGCCAGCCGTCGCCGCTGCGCCGGAGCAGCTCGTCGTCCGGCGTCGCCGGGGGCGGGAGCCACGCGGGGCTCGCGATCACGTCGCGCCAGACGCGCTCGCCCACGTCGGACTCCTTGTAGCGCATGCCCACGCCCCCCTCGGGGTTCACCTCGGGCTGCCATCCCCCGATCGTGGTGTTCCAGCGGACGAGCGCGACCTCGTCGCCGTTCGGGCGGCGCGCGAAGAGGGTGGTGGTCGGTCGGCGGCGCACCGGGAAGCCGCGCGGGCGGCCCTCGTCGGTGTACGGGAACGTGTACCAGACGTCGCCCCGATCGAT
Organism: Sandaracinaceae bacterium; assembly: GCA_040218145.1. Taxonomy (GTDB): domain Bacteria; phylum Myxococcota_A; class Polyangia; order Polyangiales; family Sandaracinaceae; genus JAVJQK01. Next base: position 20,663 of record JAVJQK010000103.1, read on the forward strand.
CTCGACCCGGAGGTCCATGTGCGGCCCGTGGTAGTCGGGCGCCTCGGGCAGCCGCACCGCCACGAGGTGCGCGTCCGTGCGCTCCGCCGCGTGCGTCTGGATCCAGGCGAGCGCCGCCGCCGGGTCGGTCCAGCCCAGCGCGCGCGCGGCCGCCTCCGTGGTCGGCGAGACGAGATCGGGAGCGCCGTTGGGCAGCGGGTCGAGGTGCTCGGCCCAGCGGAACTCCTCGTCCACCTCGAGCTGGCGTCCGAGCACGGTCCCCCACTGGTTGCTCGCGGTGCCGTCCTCGAGGATCCCGCTCGCGTCGACCACGCGCTCGCGCAGCACACGGAGCAGCGACCGGAAGTCGAGCTCGCGGCTGTCCATCACCAGCGTGGCGCGCGTGGCGTCGTCCAGCCGCGAGGCGAGGCTGATGATCATGTGCTTGCTCTGCCACGCGCGGAGCCCGCGCCCGGTCCACGCGTCGAGCACGCCGTCGCGGGCCCGGGAGTGCAGCGTGCCTTCACAGCGCAGGTGCGCCTGGACCGAGCCGATCGCGGCGACGGTGGCCTCCATGCTGCGGAGGCGCCGCAGCTGCCGCCCGTACTCGTCGTCGGCGGCGAGCGCGTCGATGGAGTCGAGGCGACGGCGCCTGGCCACGCGCTCGAGCCGGTTGGTGATCCATCGGATCGCGCCCACGCGGCGCCGCTGCTCGGCCCGGTCCGCGCCAGGACGGAGCGACTCCTCGAGCGCCTCGATCGGGGCGTCGTCGACCGCGTCGTGGCAGGCGTGTCGCTCCTCGTCCGCGAGGCGGCGTCGCACGACGTCCACCGTCGGGAAGATGCCGAACAGCTCCAGGTGCCGCTCGGTGGGGTCGCGGCGCTGCTCGCGGGTCTGCTCGTTCGAGAGCCGCACGTAGCGCGCGGCGTAGGGCTGGCGGCCCTCGTCCCCGAGCTCCGGCGCGCCGCGCAGGATGCGAGGCGTCCACGCGTCGCCGAGGTCGATCACGGTGAGCCCGCGCCGCTGCGCGTCCTCGCGGCTGACGTGGCCGACGACCTCGCCCGCCTCGAAGACGGGGATCGGGCCGCTCTGCACGGGGGCCGTCTCCTCGTCGCCCGCGTTCTGCGTGCGCGCGATCGGCCCGGACGTGGTCGTCTCTTCTTCGTCTCCTGCCGGGCTCGTGGTGGCGGCCGAGCCGCCCGCACAGGCCACCGCGAAGAGCACGATCCAGCTGCCGATCGTTCCGCGTGCGCGCATCCGTTCCCCTAGGTTTGAGCACTTCCGGCCCACTCTGCAAAGAAGTGGAGCGCCTACTCGTCCTGGATCGTCAGGCTGACCAGGAACGAGCGCCCCGGCAGGGGGAAGCCGAGCAGGTCGGTCCCGCGCTGATCGAAGAGGTCCCGGACCGCGCCGTCGATCCGGAGGCGGCCGTCCCAGGTCGAGGCGGAGAGCCCGAGGCCGAAGCGCGTGCGCGACGGCAGGGCCGAGGAGTTGACCGGATCCCAGAAGCTGGCCCCGACGTGGAGCACGTCGACCCAGAGCTCCACGCGGTCGAGCGGTCCGAGCGCGAACAGGCGCGCCGCGGGGCGGAGGTAGGCGGTGACGCCGGGGCGCAGCGGGAGGCGCCGCGTGCGGCCGAGGTACTCCGTCCAGGTCTCCAGCAGGGTGAGCGCGCCGTGGACGTGGAAGTGACGGGTCACGCTGCCGCTCACGCCCAGCTCGCCTCCCGCCAGGACCGCGCCCTCCACGTTCTGCGGCACCGCGCGAAACTCGTCGTTGCGGAAGTAGCGGATGAGATCGCTGGCCAGGGTCACGAACCCGCGCAGCTCCGCCTGACCGCGCACGGGGCCCGCGCGCCCTCGGAGCGCCGCGCCGAGGTCGAAGGTCTCGGCGCGCTCGGGGCGGAGGCGCGTGTCGCCGAGGAGGAAGGCCCGGTCGCCGAACAGCTCCAGCGCGGTGGGGGCCCGGGTGGCGCTCGCGGCCGACGCGCTGATCGCGAGGCCCCGGACGGGCTCGATCGCGCCGCCGATCCGGAAGCTCGGGGCCAGCTGCACGACGTCGTTCGGCTCGCCCGCGCGGTCGGTGCGGAGCTCGCGGAGCCGCGCGCCGAACACGGCGAAGCGGGCCGAGGGCCGCAGCTCGTACCGCACGTCGCCGGTCCGCCCGTGCAGCCGCGCCTCGGCGGCGACCGTCCCGCCGTCCCGGGCGGAGTCCTCCGGCGAGCGGCGCGCCAGCGCGTCCTCGGGCCAGAGCGACTCGTGCGTGTAGAGCGCGAGGCCGGTCAGCTCCAGCCACTCGGTCGCCCGCCCGCTCGCGGCCAGGCGCGTCACCGCCCGCAGGCCGTCGTCGTCGGTCTCGCTCGGGAGGCCGATCTCCCCGCGGAGGTCCACGAAGCGCCTCCGCCGGTAGCCGACCGACGCGGCGGCCGCGATCCGCCAGTCGGCCTCCGTCGCGGGCCGGCCCCCTTGCGTCACGGAGTAGCTCAGCGCGCCGAGCAGGTTGGTCTCGTTGCGGCGCGTCTGTTCGGCGATCTGCACCGCGGGGCCAGGGACGCCGCCGAGCCGCTCGACCCCGAGGAAGACGGCGCTGAGCTGGCCGTCCCCGACGCGCAGCCGCAGGTGGCCCAGGGCCGAGCCCTGACGGACCCACGCGTTCTCGCGGGGCCGCTCGAGAGGCTCGCCGTCGTCCAGCAGCCGGACGTCCGCGAGATAGGGGAAGTCTCCTTCGCTCGTCGTCGCGCCCACGGCGGTGGTCCAGGAGACGTCGCCGTTCGAGGCGCTCGCCCCGACGCGCGCGTGTCCGAGGCCGAAGGAGCCGAGGCCGACGGTGCCGAACGCGCTGGGGCCCCCGTCGCGCGGGACGAGCCGGATGACGCCGCCCATGCCCGACACACCGAGCCAGGTCGGGGCGCCGCCGCGATAGACCTCGACGCGGTCCAGCACCCACAGAGGGACGGTGGAGAGGTCGAAGGCGCCGCCGTCCGCGGTCGTCAGCGGCACGTCGCCCAGGAGCACCTCGACCTGGTCGGCGTCGGAGCCGCGCACGGACAGGGTGGTCGGGCTGCCCCAGGCGCCGCTCCGCAGAGGCCGAGCCCCAGGCACCTCGAGCAGGCCGTCTTCGAGGGTGTCGAGCGCGCTCGGGCGGTCCTGCGCGTCGACTTCGGTCGCGCTCGCGGTCGGGTCGTCGCCCCCGGTGGCCGGCATGGGGCGCTCGACGGAGGCCGTCACGCCCAGCTCGTCCTGCGCCTGCGCCGCGGACGCGGCGAGGAGCGCGACGAGCGCGAGGGCGGGAGAGACGCGCATGCGATGCCTGCTCTACCAGCCGGGGCATGGAGCGCCACCTCCGCTTCTCCGCGGTCTGTGTCCGCCACCATGGTCTGCCTCTGATCGCGTCTTCGCTTCCGCCTCCGCCCCGCTCCGCAGCCGGAGCCGCAGCCCCAGCCGCTCCCGCCTCCGCTTCCGCAGCCGCCTCCGCAGGCCCTCCCGCAGCCGCTCGCGCTCCCGCTTTCCCATCCGTCCCCGCATCCGCATCCGCCCCCGCATCCGCATCCGCCCCCGCATCCGCATCCGCCCCCGCATCCGCCCGCGCCCCCGCATCCGCCCGCGCCCCCGCATCCGCCCGCGCAGCCGCTGCCGCGCCGCTGCCGCTCGCCTTGCCGCTGCCGCTCGCCTTGCCGCTGCCGCTCGCCTTGCCGCTGCCGCTCGCCTTGCCGCTGCCGCTCGCCTTGCCGCTGCCGCCGCTGCTCCCGCTGCCGCCGCTGCTCCCGCTGCCGCCGCTGCTCCCGCTGCCGCCGCTGCTCCCGCTGCCGCCGCTGCTCCCGCTGCCGCCGCTGCTCCCGCTGCCGCCGCTGCTCCCGCTGCCGC
>JAVJQK010000106.1 GCA_040218145.1 Sandaracinaceae bacterium
GCCGTGCAGCTGGATGATCGACAGCCCGCCCGGCTCCCACGTCACCCCGATCGCGCGCGTGCGCAGCCGCTTCACGTCGATCGACAGCAGCAGATCCAGGTCGTGCATGAACTCGCTGACGTTCTCGTCCGGCACCGACGCGACCATGTGGAAGTGCGTCGACATCACCACCATCACGTGGATCTTCACCCCGTGCCTCTGCGCGAAGAGCGCGAGGTAGTAGCGAACCAGGTCGTTCAGCGCGCCGTCCGGCCGGAGCAAGAACCTCCGCCCCTCCACGCGCCGCGTGATCGCGTAGACGGCGTTCGGCTCGATGTAGCGCGGCGGAGTCACGCCCGAGCCCACCGCATCCGTCATGCCGATGCCCCAGCAAGCAATTCCGAGCACCTACGAGCGCGAATCGGCGGGGGTGGCGGGCACGGGGGTGGCGGACGCCGGCCGCGAGGGGGGTCCAGGCGAGCTCAGCGCCCGAGCACGCGCCGCAGCGCTTCCTCGTCCAGAGCGGCCAGCGGCTCGATACCCATCAGCAGATGCAGCCCGTAGATCGCCCCGACCTTCAGCGTGCGCGGATGCCGCCACGCGAACCGCGCCGTGCGCCACAGGCCCAACCACAGCGGCCCGAAGCAGAGCTCGACATCGGGGCTCCGGGAGTAGGGCAGCACCCGGCGCGCCCAGTCGCGTCGGAACAGGGTCAGCCCTACCCAGGCCCAGACGCTCGCGCCGACCACGAGGCCCCCCAGACCCGCCCACCAGCGCCACGCCTCCATGCCGGACGGACGGCTCACCGACGATCCGACTGACGCTTCTGATGCGTCGCGGAAGCTGCTACACCATCGCAGCTCCGGAGGTCACATGCGGAACATCAGATACACCGAGCTCCACGGGAAACAGGTCCTCTCGCAGGACGGGCGCGAGCTCGGCGAGGTGGACGATCTCATCCTCGACCACGAGGAGTGGCACGTCCACGCCTTGATCGTGAAGCTCGAGCGCGACCTGCTCGAGGACTTCCACATGAAGAAGCCCATGTTCGGCACGCAGATCCTCAAGGTCTCCACGGGCTTCGTCAGCGGCGTGAGCGACAAGGTCATCCTGCACAAGACGATGGCGGAGCTCATCGAGCTCGCGCGCGAAGGCGGCTCGGAGCCTCCCGAGGCAGAAGAGCCGCAAGAAGCCTAGACGACCATCCGTCGAGCTTCCGCCAGCTGCTCCTCCGACCAGGCCCGCGCTTCGTCCATGGAGCGGCACACGCGGATCGGCACCGGGTGCCGGACGACGAGCATCACGGCGCTCATCACGAAGCGCAGCGCCGCGTTGCGGAACACCAGCGCCGTCCCGAGGCAGCGCTTCCCGAGCGCCTCGCCGTGCTCCTCGAGCCAGGCAGTGGCGCGCCCCCGCATGTAGGACGTCGCGCGCCCCGCCATCGCGTTGTCGAAGATGACGACGTAGGACTCACCGCGACCGAGGTGCTCGGTGGCACGCGCGATGAAACGGTCGACCTGCGCCTCGCTCGGGATCCCCACCGTGCGATGGACCACGATCGGCCAGGCGCTGTCGTCGGTCTCGAGTACGTCGCGCGGCACCCTGCCCTCCCCGTTCGATCCATACGGGGCGCCGCCGCGCTTTACAAGCGGCCCCTCGATCGCCCACAAAGCGCTGATGGGGGAACGGGAAGCGACCGTAGACGACGCCATCTCGCGCGCGTCACGCGTGCTCTGGGATTCGCAGCGCGAAGACGGCTCGTGGGACGACCGCAGCGACGTCGGCCCCTCGAGCACCGCGAACGTGCTCGTCGCGCTCGCTCACGCCAACCTGCTCGACGACTCCAACCGCGCCGCCGGCGCGCGTTGGCTCCTCGCCCGGCAGCGCCCGGACGGTTCGTTCGCGCCTTACCCCTTCGCCCCTCACGGCGCCCTGTCCGTCACCGCACAGTGCGCCGCGGCGCTCTCGATAGGGGGCGAGCGCACCGCCGCCGACCGCGCCATGCGTTGGGTCGACGCGCACGGCGGAGTCGACGCGCTCCTCGACGAGATGCGACGCGGGGACGTGGGCGCGGTCTTCGTCGCCCTCGCCGGCCTCCTGCCGCCCGAGCGGCTGCCGTGCCCGCCGCTCATCTGGTGCCTCAGCGACACGGTGGTCGACGCCATGGCCGAGCGCTTCCACTTCGGGATCGTCATCGGCGCGCTTCAGCTGTCGCTCATCGCCAAGCGCCTCCGCGACGAGCCGCTCTCCTGGCTCGAACGACGCGCCGCGCGCCGCGCGATCGATCTGATGACGCTCTATCAGAACGCAGACGGCAGCTGGAACTCGAACACGGTGCAGACCGCGATCGCCGTGCCGGCCCTCCTCGCGGCGGGGCTCTCGCCGGACGATCCACGCGTCACGCGCGCCGAGCGCTGGCTCGAGTCTCGCCGCGTCGAGGACGCGGACGGAGTCTGGTTCGACGTGTTCTCGAGCGACGTGTGGTCCACCGCGTTCGGCGCCCGCGCGCTCGTGCTCGCGGGCACGCCCGCCAACGACCCTCGTGTGGTCCGGGCCGTCGAGTGGCTCCTCGATCGACAGCTCCAGACGCCCCAGCCGCTGCCCAACAACCGCCGCCCCGGAGCGCTGCGCACGGGCGGCTGGCCGTTCCAGACCGGCAACGAGACGATGGCCGACTGCGACGACGCCGGGATCGTGCTGAGCGCGCTCGGTGTGTGCGCCGACGCCGGGCTCCCCGCCCCGCTCCGCCCCCGCGTCCACCAGGCCGTCAGGCACGCACGCCACTGGCTGCGCGACATGCAGAACCCCGACGGGGGATGGGCCGCGTTCGTCTGGAACCTGCCGGGTCACCGTCCTCCGGGCACGCTCTTCGACCCGCCCCCCGACCTGCCGCCCGACGATCCCGTCGCGGCGATACGAGCCTTCCTTCATCCACCCGCGGAGCTCGGCGATCCCAGCACCGAGGATCTGACCGCGCGCGTGCTCCACGGCCTCGCCTCGTTCGGCGCCGGCGCCGACGCGCCCGAGGTGGCGGCGGGCCTCCGATTCCTGCAGGAGACGCAGACCGCGCCCGGATGCTGGTGGGGGCGCTGGGTGTGCAACTACCTGCCGTCGACGGCCTACGTGCTCAGCGCGCTGGCCCGCGTCGGCGTCGATCCCAGCCAGGCCTGGGTCGCGCGCGCCATCGACTGGACGTGCGGCCGTCAGAACGAGGACGGCGGCTTCGGCGAGGGCACCGAGAGCTACCTCGACCTCGACGCGGCCGGGGTGGGTCCGAGCACTCCCGCGTGCACCGGCCTCGTCCTGTCGGCCCTCGTCGACGTCGGTCTCCACGACACGCCCACCGCGCGACGCGCCGTCGACTACTTGCTCGCGCGCCAGGAGGCAGACGGCACCTGGCCCAACGACTCCTACCTCGCGACGAACATCCCGCCCTCGGGCTTCTACGCCTACGCAGGGGCGGTGCGCCAGGTCCCGCTCGAGGCCCTCGCGCGCTTTCGCCGCCAGCTCAGTCCTTCTTCGGAGGCAGGATCCCGCGCGGAATCGGCGGCGGTCTGATCGACTTCAGATCGGCGTCCGACAGCTCCTCCGGAGCCTCGCTGGGACGCGGGCTGGTGGCGCGCCGGCGAGGATCGATCGAGCTGCGCTCCTCGGTCTCCGCCCGCGCTCGCCGGCCTCGCTCGTCCGGGTCCCCCGGCGCGGTGTCCGCCACGCCCGCGGCTCGCTGGATCGAGATCGCGGCCTCCAGCGCGCGTCGCATCGTCTTCGCGTCGGGGTACCGCGACCCGATCTCTCTCGCGATGCACCTCATGACGACGTCCGCGAGCGGCCCGCTCAGGTCGGGCCGGTAGTCGGTGATCGGGATCGGCTCTTCCGTCGCCGTCCAGATCATGAGGTCGACCATCGTCTCCCCCTGCGACGGCAGGTTCCCGGTCAACATCTCGTAGAGGGTGACGCCGAGCGCGTAGAGGTCGACGCGCCCGTCGAGGTTCTTCGTCCCACGCGCCTGCTCCGGCGCCATGTACCCGGGCGTCCCCACCGCCTTGTTGCCCATCGTCAGGCGCTTGCCGGTCTCGGGGCGCGCGAGACCGAAGTCGATGAGCTTCGGGATGATCCCGTCTTCTTCGCCCGCGTCGTGGAGGTAGATGTTCTCGGGCTTGATGTCGCGGTGCAGGACCCCCGCCGCGTGCACGGCCTCGAGCCCGCTCGCGATCTCGGCAGCGATCCCGAACGCGTCGTCCACGGGCAGGAGCCGCTCGCTGCGCATGCGGGCCGCGAGGGTGCGCCCCCGGAGTCGCTCCATGATCAGGTAGGGCTCGGCTTCGGGCGTCTTCCCGGCCTCGAACAGCTCCGTGACGTTCCGGTGCTGGACCGACGCGAGCGTCCGCGCCTCACGCCGGAAGCGCTCGTAGGCCACGTCGGAGTTGTTCCCGACGAAGCCCTCCTCGTGGAACTTCACGACCACCTGCCGCTTGAGCGCGAGCTGCTCGGCGATCCACACCGAGCCCATCGCCCCGACACCCAGCAGCTCCGTGACGCGGTAGCGCCCCGCGAGGACCTGTCCCCCGCGGTCCAGCAGGTAGGTGTCGCTCCGCCGGACGGACATCAGGCCAAGAGATACGCGGTCGCCGCGCGCTTTGCCAGCACAACCGGGGCTCGCGCCTCCGAGGCTCCCCGACGTTCCGCGTTCGCGGCTTCCGTCCACTCCGGCGCGCCTCCACGTCGCTGCGGCATGCGAGGCCACACCCGCCCGCCCGCTGGTGGGCGCCAGGCGGCCGCGCTCGGCCTCGATCGACACCGACAGCGAGCCAGCGCCCAGCCATCGGGTCCCCATCCCGAAGAGCGCCATCGCGGCCATCGGAGCCCCCGGGGCGGACGACACATCGCGAGGCGGAATGGCGAAAAGCGCGACCGACGCTTGCGCTCTCCGTGGATCGTGCGAACTAGCGGCGTGACGTTCGACGATCTCGGGCTCAGCCCGCCTTTGCTCCGCGCGCTGAAGAAGACCGGCTACGAGGAGCCTACTCCGATTCAGCGCGAGGCGATTCCCCCCGCCCTCGCTGGCCGCGACGTGCTCGGCTGTGCCCAGACCGGCACCGGCAAGACCGCCGCGTTCGGCCTGCCGCTGCTGCAGCGGCTCGACTCCATCGCGGACGACGAGACCGCGCTGCGGGCGCTGATCCTCACGCCGACCCGCGAGCTCGCCGCGCAGATCGCCGAGAGCCTCACCACGTACGGCAAGTACCTCGAGCTCTGGCACACCGTGATCTTCGGTGGCGTGAACGAGAAGCCGCAGATCGCCGAGCTGAAGCGCGGCGTGGACACCCTCGTCGCCACCCCCGGCCGTCTGCTCGACTTGATGAACCGCGGGTTCGTGGACCTGACGGACATCGAGATCTTCGTGCTCGACGAGGCCGATCGCATGCTCGACATGGGCTTCCTGCCCGACGTGAAGCGCGTGATCGCGAAGCTCCCGAAGAAGCGTCAGACGCTCTTCTTCTCGGCGACGATGCCGCCGCCCATCCGCGCGCTCACGCAGGAGCTGCTGCACGACCCGGTCAGCGTCGCGGTCGCGCCCGTCTCGTCGACGGCGGACAAGGTCGACCAGCGCATCTACTTCGTCGACAAGGCGGACAAGCGCCGGCTGCTCGTCGACCTCCTGCGCGAAGAGCAGGTCGAGCACACGCTCGTGTTCACGCGCACCAAGCACGGCGCGAACCGCGTCGTGAAGCAGCTCGACCAGGCCGGCATCCGCGCCGCCGCCATCCACGGCAACAAGTCCCAGGGCGCCCGCACGCGCGCGCTCGACGGCTTCCGCACGGGCGACCTCAACGTGCTCGTCGCGACCGACATCGCGGCGCGCGGCATCGACGTCGAGGGCATCACGCACGTGATCAACTTCGATCTGCCCAACGTGCCCGAGACCTACGTGCACCGCATCGGCCGCACCGCGCGCGCCGGGGCGTCGGGCATCGCGCTCTCCTTCTGTGAGCAGGAGGAGCGCCCCTACCTCGTCGACATCGAGCGCCTGATCGGACAGCACCTCGACCGCGTCGAGCAGCACCACTACCCCGCGAGCCAGCCGCCCCCGCCGGTCACCGATCTCGAGGCGCGCGGCGGCTCGAACGGCGGCGCCCGACGCGGCGGCGGCGGCGGTGGATCGCGACGTGGCGGTGGAGGTGGCGGTGGCGGGCGTGGCGGCGGAGGTCGCCGGAACAATAACCGCGGTCGCCGCGGACCGCGTCGCTGAGCGATCGCTCGACCCGGCCACCGGCGAGCGGTGATACTCGGCGCGTGCGACCGCGCGCCTACGACTGGGTGGTGAAGCTCGCTCACCTCCTCTTGCGCTTCTTCTTCCGGCGCGTGGAGGTGACGGGCACCGAGCACGTGCCCGAGGGCGGCGGCGGCATCCTCGTCAGCTGGCATCCGAACGGGATGATCGATCCCGCGCTCATCTTCGAGACCTTCCCGCGGCAGGTGGTCTTCGGCGCGCGGCACGGCCTGTTCGGAGTGCCCGTGCTCGGCCACCTCATGCGCGCCATCGGCACGGTGCCGATCTACCGCGCGATGGACACGAAGAAGCTCGACGAGTCCGCGCGCCGCGAGGCCAACGCGAAGAGCCTCGACGCGCTCGCGGATCGTGTGGCGCAGGGCTCGTTCAGCTGCCTGTTCCCCGAGGGCGACAGCCACGACGAGCCGCACCTGCTGGCCTTGAAGACAGGCGTGGCGCGGTTCTACTACCGGGCGCGCGAGCTCATGCCGGACGGCGCGCCGCCGCCGGTCATCGTCCCGGTCGGCCTGCACTACGACGAGAAGCGCCTCTTCCGCTCGAGCGTGCTCGTCACCTACCACCCGCCGCTGGCGCTACCCGACGGGCTCGACGTGACCCCCGACCCGGACGAGCCCGAGGAGCTCACCCGCGAGCGGCAGCGCGCGCTGACCGACGCCGTCGACCACGTGCTGCGCGAGGTCGTGCACGCGACGGAGTCGTGGGACATCCACCACCTCATGCACCGTGCGCGCAAGATCGTCCGCGCGGAGCGCGCGAGCCGCACGGACAGCGAGCTCGAGAAGCCCACCATGGAGGAGAAGACGCGCGCCTTCTCTCGCATCTGGAGCGGCTACTACCAGCGGCTCGAGTCACACCCCGAGGAGGTCGTCGCGCTGCGCGATCGCGTCCGCGAGTACGATCGGGACCTGCGCGCGCTCGAGATGGAGGACCACGAGCTCGATCGCGGCCCGCCGCTGTTGAACCCCTGGCTCGGCGTCCTGCTCGGCCTGCAGGTCTTGCTCGTCTACTTCCTCTTCCCGCCCATCCTGATCTTCGGCGTCATCGCCAACGCGCCGCCGGCCCTCCTGCTCTGGCTCGTCACGCGCGCGGCGGCCAAGCGCAAGAAGGACGAGGCGTCGATCAAGGTGCTCGTCGGCGCGGCGCTCTTCCCCCTGACCTGGATCGGGATCGGCGTCGCGGCGGGCGTGGCCCACGCGTTCGCGCACGACCTCTACGGCGGCATCCCCGACACGCCCATCATGGCCGGCGTGCTCGTGGCCACGCTGGCGTTCCTCGGCGGCGCGATCGCGCTCCGCTACATCCGCCTCGCCCGCGAGACCGCGCGCGCGGTGAAGGTCCGGCTCACCCGCGAGCGCCGTCGCATGACGATCGCGCGTCTCCGCGTCGACCGCAGCGAGCTGCACGACGGGCTCGTCGCGCTGGCTCAGGGGCTGGAGCTGCCCGGGACGCTGATGGAGGACGGCCGCGTGCTCGCGTCCGACCCCGCGCTCTGAAGGCTGAGCTCGCCCGCGCTGCCGTAGCGGTCACGACCAGCGGCACTTCAGCGTGCCTCCCGCGCCCGGTGCCTCCCGCGCCCGCGGTGGCCGGCAGCGCCGCATGGACGCAGTGCTGTCGAGGCGTCAGGCGGCGCCATCGTCGACGCGTCCGGAGGAGCCGCCGTGTCGCAGGCCGAGAGCGAGAACGTCGCGTGGAGCCTACGCCCGACGCAGCGCACGCCGCCCCCGAGAAGCGCGCCTACGCGTCAGATTCCGTTGTAAACGACGCGGACGCGGGCGGCCCCGCGATAGGGCCTGAACGCGCGCAGCGCCGCCTTGATGGATCGCTGCTCCCGATCCGTGACGATGTGAGCTCCTCTCTCCGTCGCGAGCCGGCGCGCGACGGTCCAGCTCTCCTGAAACACCGCGAGAGCTTGCATGTCGAGCTGTCCATCGACCTCGAGGGGGAACTCACCACCCGTGGCGAGGAACCCGTACATCATGTGCGCGATGTAGGCGGCGCACTCCGAATCCGCCTGGCTCATGGGGCGGCCGTTCCAGTCCTGCAGCGCGTGCGTGGCTTCGTGCACCGCGACCCCGCGGTCCTGCACTGACCGCATCATCGAGAACGGCAGCATCATCTTGTTGACGGAGTTGGGCCCCAGATTCTCGTTGTAGTTTCCGCACCCCAGCGCCGCGAGATGCGCATTGGACTCCACCTGTACGCGGTGCTGGTGCCCGACGGCTCCGCTGGTCGGGCGCCGCTGGATGGCGGCCGCGATGTGGCGGTATCCTGCTCCCCAGACGCGTGTCGGACCGCAGCGAAAATTGATGCGCGACACATGCGCACTGCAAAGGAGCTCCGCGACGTTCTCCCCCAGCGTCACGAAAAGAGCATGACAGAGACACGTCGAGATGAGAAGCAGGCCTCGCTCATCATGGCGGTGGCGGTGAGCGCCGCGCTCGCGTTGGGTTGCACGTCGGCCACCCCCTCGGCCGCGGCGGATGGCGAGAAGCTGGTCGTTCTCGCCGAGGCCGCCGAGGAGCGAGCAGCGCTCCGGACCGCCGACGCGGTCGTTCGCCTCGGCCCTCGTTCTGCCGCCCTCGACGGACGACCTCTGTTCTCGGGTCCTCGAGTCGCGCTGGCAGGGTCGGGGCCTCGTCCGCTCGTGGACCTCGTGGCGCCCCCCGCACGGTCCGCGGCGGAGGTCCTCGCGTTCACTCGCTCGCTCGTCGAAGCCGGCGCGACGGTGCGCCTCGTGGTCTCGCGCGACGGGGAACGAGGCGGCATCGCGCGGTTCTCGCCAGAGGCCCTCGGCCCCCCAGACCCCGCCGCGGTCCACGTCTGGCTCGAGCTCGGCGAAGAAGGTTTCGTCAGGACCAGCGAAGGCGCCCTCATCCCCGCGGACGACGCGAGAGCCCTCCGTGATGCGCTCCTCGACCAGCGGCAGCAGCGCCCGGAAGATCACGCCCTCTCCTTCGACCTGGGCCCAGCCGTCTCCTACCGACGCTGGGCAAGCGCCCTGGGAGTCGCGGCCGCGACTGGGTTCGACGCACCGTCGCTCGTGGCCGCTGGAGCGCTGAGGAACCTCGAGGCGTTGCCCGATCGGAGCGCGCTGTGCGTCGGTGACCTGAGAGCCCCTCCGCCGGGCGAGTACGCCCGCGCCGCGAACGCCCACCCACCCCGCCGCTCGGAGGTCGCGCTGGTGTCCGTCGGCGTGGAGGGCGCGCTCGACGAGGCCTGGGTCCGCGATTCGTTCACGGCTCACGCCGAGCAGCTGCGCGCGTGTCACGAGCGCACGCCGCGAGCGCCCGCGGGCACCCTTCGACTTCGATTGAGAGTCGACGCTGCGGGCGCCGTTCGGTCGATCCGCCAGGGACGTTTCACGCTCGCGCACCCCGAGATGATTCGGTGCGTCCAGGCGGCGATCTTCGCGTGGCGAGCGCCGCCTCCGGGCGCGCCGGGCGCAGCGGAGCTGGAGCTGGCTTTTCGGCCCGACTGGAGTCCAGCCGCCGATCCATGAGAAAAAGTTGGCCGCGGCACGCAACCGCGTCCGGGGGAGGACGAGGAGAGCGGCGTGCGACGATTTTCGAAGCAGCACGGGGAGCGGCGATGACGGACCACGGTGGACACGGGGGCGGCGGCGGCCATGGCGGCGGCGGCGGCCACGGAGGCGGCGGCGGCGACGACGAGCATGGGCCGGCCCACGGCATCTCCGAGAGTACGGAGGGCCTGGCGGGCGTCGCCGAGGGCATCGCCAACATGATCCCGGAGGAAGAGGAGCATGACGGCGACGGGCACGGCGACGACGGTCACGACGAAGAGACCGACCACACCGCCGAGGACTGGCGCGAGGGCCTCGAGACGGGCGCGAAGGTCGGTGAGACCGTCGCCAAGGGCGTCCAGGGCCTCGACAAGCTGGGCAAGGGCCTGAAGTCGGGCGACTTCGGCGACCTGGGCAGCGGCGTCGGAGGCCTCGCAGACGCGGCGCGCTACGTCGTGCCCGAGGGCGAGGCGCAGGCCGTGATGGCGGGCGTGGGGCAGGTCGCGCGCGGGCTCGGCCAGGTCGTCGAGGGCGTCCAGAGCCTGGCCGAGCAGCTCCAGGGTGAGGCGCACACGGTGCACTATCACCTCGACGTCGACGGCACTGACGTCACCTGGAACGTGCGCTCGCTGCACTACGAGGACGCCATCGGCGAGCTGCCGGTCATCAGCGTCGAGGCGGCGGTGGCGCGCGACAGCTTCCTCGAGGAGACGGAGCTGTTCGCCAAGGACGTGCACGTGAACATCGAGCGCGAGGAGCACCAGCGCTCGCTCCGCGGCATCGTGCGGCGCGCGTCGGTCGACCATGGCCGCGACGAGCAGCTCATCCACCTCGAGATCGTGCCCGCCGCGTGGATGATGACGCAGGGCATGGACTCCCGGGTCTACCAGGACATGAACGTGCCGCGCCTCGTGAAAGAGGTCCTGCACGAGATGCTGGGCGATCGCCAGCGAGAGCTGCGCGTGGAGCTGACCGAGCAGTACCCGGTGCACGAGTACATGGTGCAGCACCGCGAGACGCACTGGGGCTTCCTGTCCAGGCTGATGGATGAGGAGGGTATCTGGTGGTACTTCGACCACGACTCCGAGGATCACGAGGTCCTCGTCCTGTGCGACTCGAACGACAACCGCCCGAACATCCTCGAGGACGCCGACGGGCAGGTACAGTACACGCACCAGGAGAACGCTGCGGTCGGTCGCGAAGCCGCGTTCCACATGCAGCGGCAGCGCTGGATGGGTCCGACCGACGCGCACAGCACGGGCTACGACTGGACCGCCCCCCGGAGTCCCATCGAACAGCGGCACGAGGGCCGCGGCGAGCACGCCGGCCCGGCGCTCGAGGTGCACGAGCACTTCCACAACGTGCGCCACCACGAGTACGACGAAGGCAACGGGCGGTACCAGGCGCACACCGCCTCGCGGCATGGTCAGCACCAGACCGAGCGCCTCGATCTGGCGCGGGCGCACTGGTCCGTCCAGACGACGGTCATCGAGGCCAAGCCCGGCCACATCTTCGAGCTCGTCGGCGCCGACACCCACGACGGGCGCTACCTGATCACGCGAGTCAGCGGCAGCGGTCAGCCCGGCGCGGCGGCCGGCGGCTTCCACGCGACCCTCGAGCTGATCCCGGCGGACATGCCCTATCGCCCGCCAGCGCCCACCCGTCCGACCATGCCGGGGCCCGAGACGGCGACCGTGGTGGGGCCGAGCTCAGAGGAGATCCACACCGACCAGCACGGGCGGGTGAAGGTACAGTTCCATTGGGACCGCCTGGGCGAGCGGAACGAGCGCTCGAGCGCCTGGATCCGCGTCATGCAGCAGTGGGCCGGCACCGGCTGGGGCGCCATCTGGATCCCGCGGATCGGCATGGAGGTCATCGTCAGCTTCCTCGGCGGCGACCCCGATCGTCCGGTCATCACGGGCTGCCTCTACAACGGCGACAACCCCGTCCCCTACGAGCTGCCCGCCAACAAGACGGTCAGCGGCTGGAAGACGAACAGCTCGCAAGGCGGCGATGGCTACAACGAGCTCAAGTTCGAGGACAAGAAGGGCTCCGAGCAGATCTATGTCCACGCCGAGAAGGACTACGACGAGGTCGTCGACCACTGCCACACGACGCACGTGAAGGTCGACCAGACCAACACGGTGGATCACGACCAGACCGAGACCATCGGGAACGATCAGACGCTCACGGTTCACAACAACCGCGAGAAGACGGTCGACGTCGACGAGACGAACACGATCACGGGGAACCGAACGACTCAGATCGGGCCGGACGGCGGCAACGACAAGCTCTGGGTCAGAGAAGACCGCGAGACACAGGTCGATGGTGGCAAGGACGCCCTGCTCGTGACCGCGGGAAACAAGACCACCTCCATCGCCGAGGGAAGGTGGGACATCGACACCAAGAAGCGCTTCATGGTGAAGCAGGGCGGCGGGACCCATCTCGAACTGAATGAGTATGGCTACCTGTCGACCCCGGGTCGTGTCCAGATCAAGTCGGGCGACGGTAAGGTCTGGTACGACGCCAAGGCGGACGGTCACCTCAAGCTCAGAGCTGAGGACAACATCGACGTTCATACACTCAAGAAACTCGTCACCAGTTCGGACGCATCGACGACGATGCAGGCCGGCGACAAGGTCGAGATCACCGCTGAGAACGAGATCACACTCAGGGTGGGCACCTCTGTTCTGAGCATCAAGCCCGATGGAATCGAGATCCACGGTGGAACGATCAAGATAGCGGCGACATCCGGCGTCACCGAGATCGACGCCGCCAGCCAGGTCAAGATCAAGTGCTAGAGACAGGCCGCCATCGATGGAACTGATCAATCATACGGGGATTCCAGCCGAGCTCACTTGCTCGGCACTCTCGGAGGCGGACGGGGTTCGTCTCAGGACAGGGCTCCTCGTCGCCAAGGCCACCTTCAGGAGCGGCGCCCACGGAGAGATGGAGTTGGACTTCAAGACTCCTGACCCGCTGCTGAGCGCCGAGATCCAGACCGCTCTCGGGATGCTCCCTCGTGACGACCTGCCCCGTCTGCCAGGTCAAGATGGCGTGGACGTGATGGTGCTCGGGCACGCTTGCGCGCCAGACGACACTCCAGTTGCAGAGATGACGGTTTCGCTGGACGTAAGCGACCGTCGATTCGAGCTTCGAGTCACCGGGGATCGAGTCTGGGTATCGGGACCGGACGGTGAGCGCCACCTCAGCGCCCCCACCTCGTTCCGCCGGATGCCCCTTACATGGGAGCGAGCATTCGGGGGCACCGTCGAGGTCTGGTTGGATGAGAACACGGTGGTGCCGGTCCGCCATGCGCTGAACCCACTAGGCCGCGGCTTCACGTCGGCGGACGCGACGAGCTCGATGCATGCGCGTTCGTTGTGCCCGGCTGGCTTTCCCCGTGCCGAATCGCAGCCCGCGGTGGCCCCGAACGTCGAATCACCACGAGAGCTGGTCGCGGAAGGAGCACCCTCTCCACAGCCGACCTGCTGGGCTCCTATGCCCCTCGAGCTCGGATTTCACGCGTCCGACGCTCCCCCAAGCGAGCAGCCGCGCACCAGTTTCGCGGTCCCCGAGCTGCGCGGCCTGCCCATCGGCGCAGGGGCGCGCGTCGCGATGACGGGCGTGGACGGCGCCGAATGGAGCTTCTCCGTACCCGACCTTCGCCTGGCGATGGATTACGTCCTCGGCCAGCGCACCGGCACCCTCGACCTGAGCATGACCCAGCTGCTGCTATTTCCGGACGAACGGCGCCTCACTATCACGGCGCAGCGTCTATTCAAGTTCAGGGTGAAAGACGAGTCAACCGATCGATCCGCCCGATTGAGCCTGGGGGTCTAATGCGATTCGAAAAACACATCTCGGTGAGCGTCGACATCATCGGGTTCATGGATTACCTGCCGACGATGGTGACGACCCATCCGTACCTCGGTTTCACGCCGCCGTTCTCGATTCCGATGGTTCCTTTCGGAGAAATCGCCACGACTATGGCTTGGATCCCAGGAATGTTCATCGGGAAGAACAAGCTGTCATCGAACGTGCTTCACAAAGACTGGAGCATCGTACTCGACGGACACGACGTCGGCCCGCTAGTTCCACATGTATTCTCGGCTCCACCTGACAACATTCATCTGGCCATCCAAACCATTCAGAGCTCTCGCAAGTCCAACTTCTGCGCGGGAGAGGTGATCTGCAATGGGACACCAATCGCGTGCTGCACCATCTTCGAGCTCGCGATCCCGACCCCGATGTCGGCCTGCTCCATCACGCCGTGCCCGATGCTGGGGTCGGGGATGTCTGTCTTGACCAATAGCGTCATCGTCGGCATGCACTGGATCGACGTCGTGGCCGGATGGGTGGGCGTGATCATCGACTCGCTGATCAGCATCGCCTTCATCGCTGCCGGCGGCTCGAAACCGGGCTGGCTTCCGAACCCCTGGGCCATCGTTCCCGGGCTGATCCGCTTGGCCGGCCAGGAATGGGCTGGCTACCACGGCGATGCGAAGATGGAGATCAAGGTCGAGCTCGGGCCAGCATCTCGGAGTGTCAGTCTCGAGAGATCGGGAACTGACGGCCGCTGGACCGCGGCGTCCGAGGGCCAGTTGGGTCCCAGTCTGGCGGAAGACGGTGCGGGCGGCGTCCTCGTCGGCGACGGACTGGCGCGCGACGTCGCGAACGTACACGACCGAGAATCGGTTTCTTGGGGTGGCGACGGTGGCGAGGGAGTGGTCGTGACGGGTCAGGGCGGAGGTTCTCTGCTCGGGCAGAGTGGCGACGTCGGGGTGTCGAATCGTCGCCCCGGGGACAATCAACCCGGGTTCTTCGGCTCCGGTACGTCGACCTGGGGTAGCGGCCAATCGCCACTCGGCCCGGCCTTGGAAGGGATTCCAGAGTTGTGAGCGCCACACCTCCGCAAGGGGTCGTTCGTCTCGCGCCCGAGGGCAACGACCGCGGAGCGTTCGGCGTCACAAAGACCGTGTTCGACCTCACTACCTCGTCGCCAAGGGCCGAAGCGGCCGTTCTGGTGGGAG
Organism: Sandaracinaceae bacterium; assembly: GCA_040218145.1. GTDB lineage: Bacteria > Myxococcota_A > Polyangia > Polyangiales > Sandaracinaceae > JAVJQK01. The sequence goes on from JAVJQK010000106.1 coordinate 14,825, forward strand.
ACCTCTCCGACGAGAACGCAGACCCACGCTGGCCAGCGGGCTCCGACTACTGGCCTCACAAGCCCAATGCTGATGTCGTCGTTCGCGGGCAAGCCTTCGGCCAGGGTGGCCAAAGAATCGAACGAAGGACGGTCTCCGTGCGCGTCGGCAATGCGCGCAAACGCGTGGAGGTCTTCGGCAAGCGGCTGGTCGAGTGGACCTCATCAGGCCGCCCACAGATCGGCCGGCCCGAGCCTTTCGAAAGCATCCAGCTGAGCTACACGAACGCCTACGGGGGACACGACTCTCGTGTGCCGCTTCCTGAGCCGCTGGGCTTCTGGGACGCCATTCGCATCGAGGGAGACCCGCCGGGGGTCTATCCGCGAAACCAATCGGGGAAGGGATATCTCGTAATCGACTCTCCCATCGCTGGGATCGAGCTGCCGAACCTCGAAGACCCGCAGCGACTGCTCACAGCCGACAGCTTGATCGTGGGGGACCCTGCGCTCTGGTACCAACAGCCTCTGCCGTGGTTCCTCGACTGGCACTATCCCGCGATGTTCCCAAGGGCCCACTACCTCGGAGCAAGACCCTGGTTTCAGGTGCCAACGGAGGAGCGGCTCGAAGAAGTGCGGCGAGGGTTCGTGCCGGAACGGTGGCGAGAGATCTCCGGAGACCTCGAGATCTGGAAGCCGATTCCGCCCGTCTACTACCAGGAGGCGTCGCTCGGGATGACCTTCTCCGACCTGAGGGAGGGCACGCCGATCGAGGTGGTGGGCATGCACCCGGAGCGGGAGCGGATGACGTTCGCGATCCCGCGGTTTCCGAAGATGGAGATCGAGGTCGAGGGGGACCGGCAGCAGGTGGAGGCGAAGATCCTCCACGTGGTGATCACGCCGCACGAGGAGAAGGTGGAGATCACGTGGGCGGGGATCCGCGAGGACATGCCGCGCGCCTTCTTCCCGGGGATCCACGGAGACATCCCGATCACGCTCTGGGTCGACGGGCACCCCATCCCCTTCGAGACGCCGGAGCCGATCTACCAGAAGATCAAGAAGGCCGAGGCCGAGGGCAAGTTGGACGTGCGCCCGCAGCGGCGCCGCCCCGGTGAGCCGGGCTACGTCGAGATCATGGGCGCGCTGCTGCCCGAGGATCGACCGCGGCGGGAGCGTGATCAGACGGCGCACGCCGACGCGGTCGGGCTCGGCGACGTCGACCCGGTCGCGGGGCGGCTGCTGCTGAAGGAGACCGACTGGGAGCTCGCCGGGCCGGTCCCGTTCGCGTTCCGGCGCTTCTATTCGTCGTCGATGGCGTGGCGCGCGGGCGCGCTGGGGCTCGGATGGACGCACTGCCTCGAGCAGGCGGTGTGGGAGCAGGACGGGTGGATCCTCTACCGCATGGAGGACGGGCGCGAGATCGGGGTGCCCGTGCCAGGCGGAGAGCTCGGCATCGGCGCGAGCGTGCACCACCCGAACGTCGGCGTGACGGTGCTGCGCGTGGCCTCGGACGCGTTCGAGGTCCGCACGGACGAGGGGCGGCGCTACGCGTTCACGAAGATCGCCGAGAGCGTGAGCGTGGGCGCCCCGAAGGCGCGGCTCAGCCGGATCTGGGGGCCGGACGGCGGCGCGCTCGACGTGCGCTACGACACCCATGGGCGGCTCGACCGCCTGATACTCCCGGGTGGGCGGCACGTCCGCTTCGAGCACGATGAGCGCGGGCGGCTGACGCGGGTCTTCGCGCCGACGCGGGACGGCGGCGACCTCGTGGTCGCGGCGCGCTACGAGATCGACGTCTCGGGGCAGCTCCGTGAGGCGGTCGATGGGCGCAACCGCGCGGCCACGTATCGCTACCAGGCGCGGCTGTTGACCGAGCAGAAGCTGCCCAACGGGCTCGTACGGCGCTTCACCTACGACGGACAGGGCGCGCGAGCGCGCTGCGTGGGCGAGCGCTGGGGCGAAGACGACAAGGAGCGCGAGTACCTCTGGAGCGAGGACGAGCGCGTGGTCGGGATCGTGGACGCGAGGGGGAGCTCGTTCTCCGCGCGGGTCACGCCGACCTTCCAGATCGATCGCGTGCTGGACCGCTTCGCGAACGAGACGACGCGGGTCTACGACGAGACCTCCGGGCTGCTCGCGTCGCAGACCACGAAGAACGGAGAGACGACGTACCTCTACGATGCGGCCTATCACCTCGCGGACGTCAGCGCGCCGGACGCGGGCTCGCTCGGGCTCGAGCACGACGCGCTCGGGCGGCTGGTGAAGGAGACCGACGCGGACGGGCACGCGCTGAAGCGCTCCTGGGACCACCTCGGGCGGCTGAGCGCGGCCGTCGATCGCGAGGGCGCGAGCGTGATCTACGACTACGACGGCGAGGGGCCGCTCCGCTCGCTGCTGTTGCCGGGCGAAACGCGGCTGGCGATCGAGCGCGATCCACAGAGCCAGGCCATCGCGTCGATCACGTCTTCCGCGGGCACGCGCTACGCGGCGCGCGACGCGCTCGGGCGGCCGGTCGACGTCACCGACGAGCTCGGGCAGATCACGACCGTCCGCTACGCGCCCGACGGACGTGTCTCCGACCTGATGCTCCCCGAGGGCGTGCGGCGCACCCTCGAGTCGGACACGGAGGGGCGTGTGACGCGGCTCCACGACGGGGCCGAGGACGTGCACCTGGTGCGCGACGACTTCGGGCGGCTGACGCAGGTGGCGCGGGGCGAGGTGGGGGCGCGCTTGCACCATGACGCCGAGGGCCGCGTGAAGATGGTCGAGTCGGAGGCGTTCGACTTCTGGGAGCTGGTGCGCGACGCGGCCGGGCGCGTGATCGAGGAGAGCGGCTTCTCGGAGGAGAAGCGGCACGCGCTTCGGGATCACGACGGCAAGGTGCGCCGCGCGATGCGAGGGGCCTCGCGCACCGAGGTGAAGCGGGACCGCGCGGCGCGGCCGGTGGAGCTCGAGCACGGCGACGGCACGTTCCAGCGCTTCGCGTGGACGCCGGGCGGCAAGCTGAGCCGGGCACAGGACGCCGACCGGGTGCTCCAGCTCGCGCACGACGGGGAGGGGCGCCTGGCCGAGGAGCGCGCGGGACAGCACGTCCTGACCTCCACGTACGATCCGCGCGGCGCGCGCACCGAGCTGGACTCGAGCCTGGGGCTGAAGGTCCGGGTCGAGCGCGATCTCCACGGACGCGCCACGCAGATCATCGCCACCCAGGGCGACCAGACGCTCGAGCTGCGCTTCGAGCGAGACGCGCTGGGGCGGGAGACCCGGCGGCACCTGCCCGGCGGGCTGTCCCTGCGCTGGCAGCGCGACGGGCTCGGGCGGCCCACCGAGCGCGGCGTGTTCTTCGGAGACCGCGCGCTCGATTCGATGGACTTCGCCTGGCGTGGCGAGTCGAAGCTCGTCCGGCGCGCGGGGGCGACGCATCACCACGACGCGCGTGGTCGGCTCGTGCAGGTCGGGCCGCTCTCGCGCGCGCTCGACGAGGTCGGCCGCGTGTTCCGGGACCCGGCGATGAGCGACCTCCGCTATGAGGGCCTGCGCGTCGTCGAGAGCTACGGGACCGAGTACGGCTACGACGGCGAGGGGCGACGCGTCTCGAAGAAGAACGCGATGGGCGACGAGACCCGGTACCGCTGGGACGGCGCGGGGCGGCTCGTCTCGGTGTGGCTCTCGGACGACGAGCGCATCGCCTACGACTACGACGGCCTCGGTCGACGCGTCGCGCGCCGCCGTGAGAAGCGGGTCGAGATCGAGGGCCTCGACGAGCCGGTCTGGGAGCCAGTGCGCGAGACCGAGTACGTCTGGGATGGGCTGAGCTTGCTCCACGAGATCGAAGGCGGCGAGGTCGTCAGCTGGATCTGGGAGGAGGGCCGGCTCGTCGGGCGCATCTCCAGCTCGTCCACGCACGGCGTCCTGACCGACCCAGCGGGGATCCCCACCGAGCTGACCGACGCGAAGGGCAACGTGGCCTGGAAGGGCGAGATCGACGTCTTCGGCACCGCCTCGATGGACGTCGAGAACGTCACCTGCCCCTGGCGCTTCGGCGGGCACTACGAAGACCCGGACACGCGGCTCCAGCATTCGTGGCTCCGCGTCTACGACCCCGAGGTCGGCAGCTACCTCACCGAGAGCCCCCTCGGCGTGGCCGGCGGCACGGACCTCTACGGCACCGTGAACGACCCCTTCGGTGAAGCGAGCCCGCTCGGCCTCGGGCGCGGCTACGCGGCCTTCTGTGGGGAGCTGCCGAGCGAGCGGCTCGAGGCGGAGCTGCTCGCGCTCGCCGTCGGTGCGCTCGATCGCGGCGACGGCGCGGCGGGACCGCCCGAGCGCTTCGACCCCTCCGCGGCGCGGGTGACGCTGCCCGACGCGGAGGCGATCGTCTGGGGGCACTGGGAGCGCTGGCGGCCTGGACGCCAGCGGCCCCGACCGGCGTCCCGTCTCACCCGACTCCCCGAAACCTGTGGGCTGACGCGCCGATGACGCGCGCATCACGATGGAGCACCCGATGAAGAACGACGCACGAGAGCCCGCCGAGAACACCGCCGAGACGGTCGAGAAGAGCCCGCTCGACGAGATGCTCGAGAGCGCCAACGCGCCCGCGCCGCAGCGCATCCTGAAGCCCGCGGGCGCCACCGAGAGCCTGGTGGGTGAGGTCGTCGACGACCGGCATCCGTCGCTGCGCGGCCGCGTGCGCGTGCGCTGGCAGGACCTCGAAGGGCAGACCTTCGAGAAGTGGCTGCCGACGCTGCAGAGCTTGCCCGTGCGGGTCCGCGACCGGGTGCTGATGACGCGCGCCACGAACTGGCCCGAGTACGTCGTCACGGGGGTGATCGACGGCTTCGCCGCTCGCCCCGAGGCGCCGCGGGAGACGAGGGCGGCGCTCGAGCTGAAGCGCGACGAGGCGGTGCGCATCCAGACGGCGGGCGGCGAGGATCTGATCGAGGTCTTCGAGGAGGAGGGCAAGCCGGTGATCCGGATCCTCACCGACGACGTCGACCTCGATCTGCCGGGCAAGATGCGCGTGCGTGCGCAGTCGATCGAGCTCGAGGCGAAGCGCGGTCAGGCGCGGATCAAGGCGAGCGACGACGTCGTCGTCAACGGCGAGACGATCCACCTCAACTGAGCGTCAGCGCGCCGGAAGGTCGGCGTAGCAGACCACGCGGCGGTAGAGCTCGAGGTCGAAGGCCTCGGGCCAGTCGCCGATGCGGCGCGACCAGAGGACCCGCGAGCCGTCCGCGCTCGCGACCGGCAGCTCGTCGGTCAGGCCGTTCTTCGTCAGCGTGGTGATGCTCGCGTCCGCCGGGTCGACGAGCAGGATCTCCCAGTCCCCCGGCGCGTCACCGTCCACCGAGTGGCGCGCGCCTCCGAGGAGGCGGCCGTCGGGGAGGCTGGACACGTCGCCGAGGCAGATGGGCAGCGGCTCGGGCTCGGAGAGCGTGCGCTCGGCGAGATCGAAGCGACGCACGCTGCACTGACGCCCCTCGCGCACCATGATGTCGAGTCGATCGCCGTGCTGGTCGAGCATCGTCACGCGGCCCTCGAGCGGGATGCGCAGGTCGCCCGGGTCCGCGTCGAGGCCGATCACGGCCAGCTCCGCCGAGCCGAGCACGCCCACCACGCGCGTCTCGCCGTCGGGGAAGTCGGCCAGGCGCGCGTCGTCGAAGGTCGGCATCACCACGGGCTGGCCCTCGCCGAGGAGGGCCCAGCCCTCGCGGCGACGGTAGACGAGGGCGTGTCGACGGTCGGCGGAGGGCTCCTTGCGGAGCACGCGCTCGTTCGCCTCGAGCAGCCAGCGCCCGGGCCACTCACCCGTCGCAGGATCGAGGGTGACCACGGCCGGCGTGCCGTCCGCGAAGAACGCGGCCGACAGCGCGCTGCCGTCCGCGCGCATCGTCGCGAGGCTGTAGAAGTGCCCCACCCTGAGCAGCGCGCGCGGCGCGCCTTCGCCGGACAGCGGGACCGCGTAGACGCCCTCGGGGGGCTCGGTCCAGCGCAGGCGGCCCGTGTCGAGGTGCTCGACGATGGGCTCGCGGTAGTGCTCGTGCACGTACGCGGTCTGCCCGTCCGGGCTGATGCCCACGCTGCTCCACGGCCGGCACGGGTCGCCGAGGCAGGTGACGCCCTCCTCGGTGGCCGCGACGTCGAGCATCTGCTGACGGGCGAGGCGACACTCCTGCGCGAACGACTCGATCCGCTCGGCGCGGCGCTCGACCATCGCCTCCTTCTCGCGCAGCGCGACGACGTACTGCATGCGGTCCATCGCGAGGTCCTCGCCGTCGACGATCTCGCGCACCGCGGCGGTGCGGTAGAGCGCGTCGATGGTGTCGAGCGCCACGGTGTCGAGCCACGTGTCCTGCACCGCGCTGGCGATCTCGAGCGCGCTGACCCCCTCGAACGCGAACTCGCTCGCGTGCGAGATCGGCTCGCCCTCCGCGGGGACGACCACCGCCTCGAGGTGGGGCCGGTAGAGGCGCTGGCCGTCGAGCACCCCGGCGCGCTCGTCACCCACGCCGAAGCGCAGGATGACCGCGCTGGCCGCCTCCGCCGCCGTCGCGCGGGCGCGCGCCTCGGCGATCGCGGCGTCACCCTCCGAGCTCAGCGGCGCGTCGTCCTCGACCACGTCGAAGCCGTGATCCTCGAGCTTGCGCCCGAAGGCGCGCGCGAAGGGCTCGTCGAAGTGCTGGTGCACCTCGCCCGCGCGCATCACGACCACGCGCGTGGGGTCGCGGTGCGGCTCGCTCGTCAACCACCAGAACGCCGCGCCGCCGCCGCCGAGCAGGAGCACGACCAGCCCCACACCCAGCATCGCCTTGCCCGCGCCCGCCCCTCGGATCGCCGCCGCCTCGTCGAGATCGTCCGTCATCGCCCCTCCCAAGGGGCCGCAGATAGCACGTGATCCGAGGCCGTGCAGCTCGCCCCTGCCGGAAACGATGGTTTCGATTCTCTACCAGCGCAGGATCGCGCCCACGGGCCCGGCGAAGGGCACGTGCAGGTCATCGACGACGTGGATGGTCCCGCCCTTGGCCAGCGAATCGGCCGCGGCGCGGTCGCAGAGGTCGGTGTGCACCTCACCGTCGCGGAGCGCGTCTCCGGTGCGGACCTCGCGGCGCCGCTCGTCGAGCACGCCCGCGCACTCCCCGCCGCGCCGGACGAAGAGGGTGTCGACCCGGCCGTCCCAGGCGGCCAGCACCACCTCGTCCAGCCGCTCGGCGGTGAGACCCGTCCCTCTCGCGTCACGGAAGCGCTCGAGGTCGCGCGTCAGACGCTGCTGGAAGAGAGGCTCCACCACCGGCCAGGCGCGCGCATGGATCTCGTCGAGCTCGGCGTGGTCGAAGCTCCCGTGCACGAACGCGTCGCAGACGCGGGGGAGGCGCGTGATCCGTCGGAAGATGCCCTCGACGTTCTCGGTGCTCATCAGCACGATGGGCGCGTCGCGGTGCGGGATGGCCTCCCAGAGGGCGGCGTCGATGGCGCGGAGGTACTTCTCGATGTCGACGTCGCGGTCATCGGTGCCGCCGCCCTGCGCGTGATACATGGGCGCGTCGTGACGGGGAGAGCCCAGCGACGGGGTCGTCGGGTGGTACTGCAGGTGCTGCTCCTCGATGTCCCAGCCGGCCGCGTCCTCGAGCCGCGCGGGGGCGTCCTCGGGCAGCGGGAGCTCGCGCGCCGCGTGACGGTCACAGCTGAAGAGCCGCGTGCCGTGCAGGGTGAGGCTGACGGCGTAGAAGTGCGCGCTGCTCGAGGCGAGGGGGAGCAGGGTCTCGACGTGAGGGCGCGCGTCGACCACCGCGCGTGGCTCGATCTCGTTCGGCAGGTGCCAGCGCTCGACGCGCTGAGGGCTCGCGAGGACGACCAGCCCACGCGCGCCAGCGCGGAAGATCTCGCGGTCGCCGAGGATCTCCTCGAGCTCCTCGACGATGACGCGGGCCTCGCCGTTGAGGTCCGCCCGCGCCTCCAGCTGCGAGCGCGCGTCCTCGATCAGTCGGCGAAACGCCAACTGGTCTTGCTTGGCGAAGGGGCCGCCGCCGTGAAGCGGGGTCGAGAGGGTGACCCAGGGTCCGTCGTCGGACGTCACGAGGTCTTCCAGCTTGGCTCTACTCAACATGGTGAACATGCCCCGATAGGGCATCACCTCGTGTGCCAAGCCGAGCGCGCCGGCCTGAGCGGGCTCTCTGGCCGCACCGTGGGGTGGGCTTTCGTGGCGTCGTGGCAGCACGCCCCGGGTCTCACATGTCGCTCGATCCCGGCCCTGGAAACGTGTTAGCTGGCGCGGTGGACGACGATCGCTTCTGGGCGCTCATCGACGAGGCCGTGCGCGCGAGCGAGTCGGCGGCGGAGCGTTTCGCGGCGAGGGCGGACGCGCTGGAGGACGGCCTGTCCCGGTGCACGGCCGAGGAGGTCATCGGCTTCGCAGAGCGCTTCGAAGCCTGCCAGGCGCGCGCCTACCGCTGGGACCTCTGGGCGGCGGCCCACATCCTCGGCGGCGGCTGCTCGGACGACGGCTTCATCGACTTCCGGTCGTGGCTGATCTCCCTCGGGCGCGCGCGCTTCGAGGCCGCGCTCGCGGACGCGGAGTCCCTGGCCACGCTCGAGTTCGGCGTGGGGGGCGAAGACGACGCCTTCTTCGAGGAGTTCGGCGTCATCGCCGAGCAGGTCTACGAGGACCTCACGGGCGACGATCTCCCCGAGCTGGCGGCGATGCAGCTCCAGCCCGCCGCGCCGAGCGGTGAGCCCTGGCGCACCGAAGAGGAGATCGCCGCGCGCCTCCCGAAGCTCTGGGCGACCTACGGTCGGGCAACGTAGGAGCGCGCCCGCCAGCACCAGCGGCCAGAAACACGAACGCCGCGCTCCGAGGAGCGCGGCGCAGTGTTTGTCACACTCGGTAGTGGAGTGCCCAGAGACAGAATCGAACTGCCGACACGGGCATTTTCAATGCCCTGCTCTACCAACTGAGCTATCTGGGCGTCGGGAGCGGCGAAGTTAGCCGAGCGGCGTCGGCTGTCAAGAGAGATTCTGGCTCAGACCCGAAGCTGGCCGCTGAGCACGGTGATGGCGCGGCCGTACAGGCGCACCCGGTCTCCGGTCACCTCGACCTCCAGATCGCCGCCGCGAGCGCTCGCCTGGTGCGCGCGGAGCCGAGCGCGGCCCAGCCGTTCGCTCCAGTACGGGCCGAGCGCGCAATGGGCGCTGCCGGTGACCGGGTCCTCGTCCACGCCCGCGGCCGGCGCGAAGAAGCGGCTGACGAAGTCGTGGCTGCTCCCCTCCGCGGTCACGATCACGCCGCGCGCGTCCACGCGGGACAGGGCACGCAGGTCGGGCCGGAGCGCGCGCACCGCGGCCTCGTCGGGGAGCCGCACGAGGAGGTCGAAGCGGCTGCGGCAGACCTCTGTGGCGTCGACGCCGAGGGCCTCGAAGAGGCCGGCGGGCGGCTCGGACGGGCGAGGCGGCGTGGCGGGGAAGTCGAGCACGATCTGCGCGCCGTCGCGTTCGGCCTGCAGCACGCCGCTCCGGGTGTGGAAGCGGATCGTCCCCCCGGCGCGGCCGCTCTCCCAGAGCACATGGGCGCTCGCGAGCGTGGCGTGACCGCACAGGTCGACCTCGGTGCTCGGCGTCATCCAACGCAGCCGGAAGCCGTCCGCCTCGGGCCACAGGAACGCGGTCTCCGAGAGGTTCATCTCCGCCGCGACGCGCTGGAGCCACGCGTCGTCCTTCGATGTGTCGGGGAAGCAGACCGCGGCCGGGTTCCCGGTGAACGGCGCGCTCGCGAACGCGTCGACCTGATGGATCTCGATGGGCATCTCCGCGAGCCTGCGGCGGAGCGCGATGCGTGGCAACGGACCACGGCCGGGATGACCGGGGTGCCACGGCTGGAGACGGAACCCGAGACGGAGCTGCTCTCGCATGACCCTGGAGCGCTCGCGCTGACGATGCCGAACGCCTGGGCCCGCGGAACGAGCCGCTCCGTCCCGGGTTCGAAAGAGAGCTAGGTCCGCGCGCGATCCCGGCAAAGTCACCGCCTGCGCGGCAGCCATATGGTGAAGGTCGCGCCGCCGTCCTCCGCGTCCGCGTAGCGGAGCTCCCCGTCGTGCTGCGCGACGATCTCGTGCGCGATCGAGAGCCCGAGGCCGGTGCCCTGGCTCCGGCGCGCGTCGTCTCCGTCGGCCTGCGAGAACTTGTCGAAGAGGCGCGGGACGAATTCGGGCGGCACGCCCGGGCCTCTGTCGCGGACGCTCACCTCGAAGCCGTCGTGGGCGGCCCGGATCGCCACGTCGACGCTCGAGCCCTCGGGCGCGTGCTTGAAGGCGTTCGACGCGAGGTTGGTGAGCACCTGCTCGAAGCGGCCGACGTCGAGGGTGACGGGCGCGGTGTCCACGTGCGAGTCGAGCGACACCTGCACGCCGCGCGACGATCCGAGCGGCCGCAGGTCCGCGAGCTGCTCGGCCACGAGCGGCACCAGATCGGCGTCCTCGAAGTGAAAGCTGAGCCGCCCCGCCTCGATCTTGCGCAGGTCGAGCAGGTCGTCGATGAGCCCGCGGAGCCGCCCGGTGTTGCGCTTCGCGAGCTGGACCAGCTGGGCCGACTTCTCGCTCAGCTCGCCGCCCACGTTCGCCTCGAGCAGCGAGAGCGACCCGTGGATGGACGTGAGCGGCGTACGGAGCTCGTGGCTCACGGCGCTCACGAAGTCCTCTTGCAATCGCTCGACGCGCCGACGCTCGGAGATGTCCACGATCACGACCTGCGTGGCGGCTCGCCCCTCGTGCACGGTGGGGCTGCCCCGCACCTCGCACTCCACGTAGCTCCCGTCGAGGCGGCGGGCCGTCAGCTCGATCGGCTCTCCGGGCTCACCCGGGCTGCGTTTCCGGATGCGCTCGATGACGCTGGGCTGCTCCGGGGGCGAGATGAATTCACCGATGGGGCGCCCGCGCACCGCATCCACCGAGGGCGCGCGCACCAGCTGGAGGGCGGCGGCGTTGGCGTCGACGATGCGCTCCTCGACGTGCACGACGATCGGCACCGGGTTCGAGTCGAAGAGGCGCCGGTAGCGCTCCCGCTCCTCGCGCGCGCGTCGGAGCGCCCGATCCCGCCAACCCACCAGCACCAGGATCGCCACGGCGAGCGCGGAGAAGCGCGCCAGGAACATCAGCGGCGGCGTCTCGGGCCGGTGCGCGAGCAGGACCGCGGCGACCACGGCGCAGGCGACGACGCCCAGGTAGGCGGCGAGCGGGCGCAGGTGGCGGAAGATCAAGCTCGTCCCGAGCACCAGCGCGAAGAGCGCCATCACCTTGTCGCTGCCGAAGTGATTGACGTGGATCGTCCACACGATCCACACGGCGTACACCGTGGCCAGCCCGTGGAACACGAGCGTCAGGTGGCGGCGGACGAACGCGTGGACGTAGCTCCCCGCCGCGAGGGCGAGGAAGGCGCCGGCCAGCACCAGCCGGTGCTCGAGCGGGTCGATCGAGCCCGGCTCGTTCCGGCGCGTGAGCCAGTGGAACCCCAGCACGACCACCGCGGCGACGACGCACAGCGCGCGATCGCGCCGGAGGTCCGCGTTCGCGGGATCGCCGGTCACCCCAGCACGATATCAGGAGATCCCGGGCGCGGGCTCACGCCCGCTTCTTGCGGCGACGCTTCTTCTCCGCCGGCGGCTCGGGCTCCGGCCTGGCCGCGCGGGCGGCGCGCTGACGAAGACGATCGCCGGCCAGCGCGATGAACCCGGCCCCGAAGATGAGCACGAGGAAGAGCCACCAGCGCACGCGCCGGCCGCCGTCGCGGGCCGCGGCGTGGATCGCCTCGACGTAGGGGCGCGCCCCGCTGCGGCCGTCGAAGCCGACGAGCGCGCGCTCGCCCACCCAGACCGTGGGGAGCCCCTCCATGCCGGCCCGTCGGGCGTCCTCCATGTCGGCGTCGATCGCGTCGTCGATGGCGTCTTCATCGAGGCAGCCCTCGAACGCGGCCACGTCCAGGGAGAGCTCGCGCGCCGCCGTGAGCAGGCCCTCGCGCCCGATCTCCTCGGCCGCGAAGAGGTGGCTCGCCATCTCGTCGCCCTTCCCCTCTCGCTGGGCGCAGAAGAAGGCCGCCGCCGCCCCGCGCGCGTGCTCGTGGAAGGGCAGCGGGACCATGATGCGGGTCAGGTGCACGTCGAGCCCGCTCTCCTCGATGGCCTCGTGCAGCACCGGATCCAGCGCGCGGCAGTAGGGGCACTCGAAGTCCGCCATCTCGACGATGTTCACGTCGGCGGTGCGGTCCCAGCGCTCGACGATGGGCGCCGGGAGATCGGGGTCGGGGAAGGCGAAGATCCAGAGGAGCGGACCGACGGCGGCCACCGCGAAGAGACCCCACCACGGGCTGGCGAGCGTGCTCTTCGCCCCCGGCTCGCCGAGCTCGGCCCGCAGGATCCAGCCCCCCGCGATGCCGCCGACGATCGCCGCCGTGTCGACCCCGACGCAGAGCACGCACCACTCGCCGATCACCAGGCCCTGGAGGCCGAGGAACACGGCGGCGCCGACGGCCCCGGCGATCGCCAGCAGGCTCATCGTCCGGAGCGCCTCGCGGCTCGAGAACAGGCTGCCGACGAAGATCGACGTGTACACGAGGAGGCCGAGGGCCGGCAGCCACGGGCCGATCAGCTGGCCGATCGCGGAGCCGGCCACGTGGGCGCAGCCTCCGTCCGCGCCACAGAACGTGGAGCGTGGCCCGTAGTAGTCGATGGCGAGCGCCACGCTGAAGGCGAGCGCGGTCAGGGCGCTCAGACGCAAGAGCAAGACGGCGGGATGCGCGCGCTTCACGGGCGAAGTCATAGCACCCGCGCCATCCTTCGGCCGTGCTCTACTTCGGCTACGGCTCGAACCTCTGCGCGGTGGACTTCGCCCGGTGGTGCGAAGCGCGGGGTCACACACGCGTCGGAGTGCGCCCCGTCGGCGTGGGCTGGCTCCCCGACCACGAGGTCGTGTTCCACTACCACTCGCGCGCGCGCCGCGGTGGGGCGCTGAGCGTGCGGCCCCGGCGAGGCTCGTCGGTCCCGGGCGTGCTCTACGAGGTGGACGCGGCCGGCTGGGTCGCCCTCGACGACAAGGAGGGCGCGCCGGACTTCTACGCGCGGGTGGCGAAGGACGCGATCACGGAGGCGGGCGACGAGGTGCGCGTGACGACCTACGAGGTGGTCGAGGCGCGCCGCCAGGCGAGCCACGTGCCGCCCACCGAGGAGTACGTGGAGACGGTGCGCCGGGGGCTCGCAGCCCACGCCCTGCCCGACGACCAGGTCGTCGCCGCGGCGCGGAGCCTGCGCACGCCGCCGCTCCCGCGCGCCATCTTCGTCTACGGCACGCTGATGCGCGGGCAGCTCCGCGAGCCCTGTCTCGGTCGGTACGCGCCGGAGCGCTGGGAGCCGGCGAGGGCGCGGGGACGGCTCGTGCACCTCGGCGCCTACCCCGGGCTGCTTCCCGACGAGCGGGCCGAGGTCCGGGGCGAGCTGGTCACGCTGGGCGACCCCGGCGACGCGCTGCGGGAGCTCGACGAGATCGAGGACTTCCTCGGCTACGGGCGCGAGGGCTCGCTCTACCGGCGCGTGGTCACGCGGGCCCACACCGCGCGCGGCGCGGAGCTGGCGTGGACGTACCGCTACCTCGGCGGCGGCACCATCATCCCTTCGGGCGACTGGCGGTCCGTGTAGATCGGGACGAGCGGGAGAGCGCGAGCCCGAGCAGCGCGTACGCGACGCCGAAACACGCGACGACGCCGAAGTGCTCGGTGACCAGGTGGATGAGGCCGGGCGCGCCGCAGAGGAGCTGGACGCTGAGCGCCCCGGCCAGCGTCGCCGACAGCGCCGCGAAGAGCACGCCGCGTCGCGGGTGACGGTCGAGCAGGGTCGCGGCGACGAAGGTGGGCAGCCCGGCCACGCCCCCGACGATGAGGCAGCGGCCCGTCCCGAGCCCCCCCAGCGTTCCGTCCCCCGCCAGCGTGATGGCGCCGAGCGATCCGAGCGCGATCGCCGCGGCCACGAGTCGACGGCGCGCCGGGGACCACGCGTCCGCGTGCACCGGTCGGAGGAGCGCGGCCATCGCGACCGCGGCCATCGTGATCGCCGCGACGAGCCCCAGCACCCAGCCGAGCGAGCGCGGCTCGAAGAACGCCTCGAGGCGCATCGACGCCACGAGCGTGACCACGCTGCCGAACGCGACGGCGCCGAGCAGCACCGCGCGCGTCGATGTGGGCCGGGCGCGGAGCCAGGCGCGGGCGCCGCGTTCGCTCGCGATGTCCTCGCGGATGCGATCGTAGAGGTCGTCGGGGGGAGCGGGCATGGCGAGCGATGGCGGCGACGGAAGCATACTCCGCCGCGCGTCCCGCCCCGGTTACGTATGCGGCGCGGTCTCGGTTTCGAGCCAGCGCCGCATCTTCTTGTAGCCGCGGTGCGCCCGCACCTTCACCGCGCTCACGCTGGCCCCGACGATGTCGGCGATCTCGGCGAAGGGGCGCTCCTCGAGCCAGTGGAGCTCGATCGCGCGGCGCTGGTCGGCCGGCAGGGTGGCGAGGGCTCGGCGCACCAGGCGCGCGTCCTCCTCGCGCTCGAACCGATCGGCGACCACCGCGGGATCGTGGCGCCCGTCGAGCTCGAGCGGGCTCTCGCGCTGGCGCTTGCGCCGCCGGAAGGTGTCGCGGACCAGGTTCATCGCGATGGTGAACACCCAGGGCCGGACCTTGGCCCCAGCCCGGAAGTCGTGGCGGGCGCGGTGCACGGCGAGGAAGGTCCGCTGGAGCACGTCCTCGGCGTCCGCGTGGTCCTTCAGGTGTCGCCGGATCGAGGCGGTCAGCTGCGGGGCCAGGCGGTCGAAGAGCGCGCGGTGCGCGGCCTGATCGCCGCACAGATAGGCCGCCATCAGCGCTTCGTCGCTGCACGCGTCGAGGTCCATGGGCATCTCCAACCGGGCCCTATGCCGCCGAGGCCCGCTCGTTACGGAGCCGCGGGCGCTTTTTTTCGTTTCACTGGCCGCAGTCACGCCGCTCCCCAGGCGGGTTTCCGGTGCGCGAGGACGGCACCGGTCGTACCCTCGCCGCGCATGCGCGCCGCTCGGATTCATCGCTACGGTCCGCCCGAGGTTCTGCAGGTGGACGACGTCCCGCCCCCCGAGCCCGGCCCACGCGATCTGCTCGTGCAGGTGCGCGCCTCGAGCGTGAACCCGGTCGACGTGAAGATCCGGAGCGGCGGCCAGCGCGCGCTGATCCACTACCGCCTGCCGTGGACGCTCGGGCTCGACTTCAGCGGGGAGGTCGTGGCGGTCGGCAGAGACGTCACGCGCTTCCGCGTCGGGGACGAGGTCTACGGCTCGCCGACCCACCGTCGCCCCGGGTGCTACGCGGAGCAGCTCGCGGTGGACGAGCGGGTCGCGGCTCGCAAGCCGAGGAACCTGAGCCACGAGGAGGCGGCGTCGATCCCGCTCGTCGGGCTGACCGCGTGGGACGCGCTCGTGGTGAAGGGGCGCCTGAAGCGCGGGGACCGGGCGCTGATCCACGCGGGCTCGGGCGGGGTGGGGACGTTCGCGATCCAGCTCGCCAAGGATCTGGGCGCCGAGGTGGCCACGACGTGCAGCGAGGCCAACGCGGAGCTGGTCCTCGGGCTGGGCGCCGACCGGCACGTGGACTACCGCGCGGAGAAGTTCGAGGAGGTCCTCGGGAAGCAAGACTTCGTGCTCGACGCGCTGGGCGGGGAGACCCGCGACCGGTCGCTGAAGGCGCTGAAGCGCGGCGGCCACCTGAGCACGATGATCGGCGGCTTCCCGGCCGCGACCAAGAAGTACGGCGTGGTGCTCGGCGCACCCATCGCGCTGGGGCAGCTCGCGAGCGTCACGCTGCGAGGCTGGGCGCGCGGCGTCGGCGTGCACCACGTCCTGCGGGAGAGCAGCGGGGAGCTCCTGGCGCAGATCACGCGGCGCATCGAGGCGGGGGCGATCCGCGCGGTGATCGACCGGACCTTCCCGCTCGAAGAGATCGCCGCCGCGCACGCCTACAGCGAGACGGGGCGCGCGCGCGGCAAGATCGTGATCAGTCTTTGACCTCGAAGGTCATGCCGGCCGCGCGGAGGCGCTCGATGAGGTGCGGACCCATCGCGACGGACGGCGTCGTCACCCCGGGCTCGCTGTCGAGCGGGTCCTTGGCGAGGCACACCGCGGCCTCGCCGAGCATCTTGGAGGTCTCGCCGTAGCCGGGGTCGTTCTGGCCGACCACCAGCCCGCGAAGCTCGACCTCGCCCGCGTCCGTGTCGGCGATCGCGACGAAGCGGATCTTGAAGAAGCCCTCCTCGCGCGCCTTCGCGTCGGGCCCTTCGCCGGGAGGGAGCAACCTGGACAGGACCTTGCGCCCCACCTCGACGCTCGCGGCGCCCAGGAACGCCGCCATGCCCCCCGCGACCGCCGCCGCGGCCACGCTGCCCTTGGCCCCGCTCCCGAAGGTCATGCGCTCGGAGTAGCGGAAGCCCTTGCCCCACGGGTAGCCGCGGAGCGCGTGTGAGCGGCGCACCACGCGCGTGTTGATGGCGGCCATGACGAACGGGCCCGTCCACTGATCGACGTAGGGGTCCTTCTCGACGCCCATCGGATCGGAGCCGTCCGGGCCCTCGCGCTCGCCCTCGGGGTTGAGCGCGTAGGGGTGCCCGACGACCTTTCGCAGGCTCGGGTCGCGCCGGATCTCCTCCATCAGGTTCAGCATGCTGGCGAGGGTCCCGCCGCTGAACCCGCCCTTGCTCTCGCCCGCGTAGAAGCGCACCTCCTTGGCGTAGACGCCGTGCCTGCGATGCATCTCTTCTTGCATCATCCAGGTACCGAGATCGCTGGGGATCGAGTCGAAGCCGCAGCAGTGCACGATGCGCGCGCCGGACCTCTTGGCCGCCTCGTGGTGGCGGTCGACCATGCGCCGGATGAACTGCGTCTCGCCGGTGAGATCGCAGTAGTGCGTGCCGTGGCGGACGCAGGCGTCGACGAGGGCTTCGCCGTACTTCGCGTAGGGGCCGACCGTGGTGCAGACCACCGTGGCGCGCTGCGCGATCGAGCTGAGCGCCTCCTCGTCGAAGCTGTCGCCGAGGAGCAGCGGGAGGTCCTTCGCCTTCGGGCCGAGCCCGGCGCGGATCTCCTCGAGCTTCTTCTCGTTGCGGCCGGCGAGCGCGAGCTTCAGGCCGTCGTCGAGGTGGTGCTTCACGAGGTACTCGGCGACGAGGCGGCCCGTGAACCCGGTGGCGCCCCAGAGGACGATGTCGAACGGTCGGTCGGTCATGGCAGGGGTCATGTACTGCGCCGCGGCACCCGGAACAACGGCCGAGCCTTTCTTGCATCGACAGCGGAGGATTGCGCACCCTGGACCCGGAGGTTCGCGATGAGAGTCTTGGCTTGTCTGGTGCTCGTGCTGGCGTGGGGTTGTGATGGCGAGGCCGCGCCCGAGGACTCGGGGCGGGTGGGCATGGACGCGGGCCCCGTCGAGACCGACGCGGGCGGGGATGGAGGCGTGACTGACGACGCCGAGGTCGGTGACGCGGACGTAGGGGACGGCGGCGCGGACGGCGGCGTGGAGACCGACGCCGGCCCCGCGGGACCGTGCCCTGGCGCGCTGCCGAGCGCGGGCGCGTCGTGCGGCATGCCGGGCCTCGTCTGCACTTACGGCGACGACCCTCGGCTCGCGTGCCGTGATCGGGCCGAGTGCACCGACGCGGGCTGGACGGTGGACATGCCCGACTGCGCCCCGCTGGACATGAGCGCCTGCCCGCCGGAGATGCCCGGCGCGGTCGACACCTGTGACGGCATGGTCGGCGCGTACTGCGAGTACGGCGAGACCGCGTGCGGTTGCACGAACTGCTTCGGCGGCCCCTGCGGCGGCACCGCCATGTGGGACTGCACCATGCCGCCCCCCGACTCGCGCTGCCCGCGCCGGACCCCGAACGCCGGCGACTACTGCGCCGAAGAGGGCCTCACCTGCGACTACGGCACGTGCACCCTCGGCACCCAGGCGAGCCTCACCTGCACCGACGGCGCCTGGCGCAGCACCGACATCCCCTGCCCGGTCTGACCCGGCCCAGGACCTCCCCGCTCAGGGATATGGGGACGGTGTTCGGTTGTTAACTTGTGGTGCGCAAAACGTGCATACCACCGATTGCGGGTACGCAAAGATTCCGACGAGAACTTAACAACCGAACACCGTCCCCTTAGCTCAGTTTGGTGATGGTGAGCGTGCGGGTGCGGCCGGCGAGGCGGAGGTCGAGCTCGTCGCCTTCGAGCTTGTCGACCAGGGCTCGTCCGACGGGGGACGCGGGGGTGATGAGCTGGACGCGCTGGCCGTCGACCTCGACCTCGAGGCCGCCGCTGACCGGCGAGAGGAAGTAGAGGCGCTCGTCCTCGTCGACCTCGACGGTGATGAGCGCCGCGAGGCCGATGGGGTCGTCCGGACCGTAGTCTCGCAGGGCGAGGAAGCGCAGGCGGCCGTCGGCCTCCTCCAGCTCCTCCGCGCGCATGGCCTGCCCGCGCGCGAGGTAGCTCGCCTCGAGCCCCCGCGTGTCCTTGTCGTTCTCGGGCCGCGCCTCCTCGTGGGTGGCCGCCTGCCGCGTCTCCTCCGCCCGCGCCCGCGTGCGCTCGAGATCCCGCCGAATCTGCGCGCGCGCCGCCGCGACGATGTCCGCCTTCTTCACCCGGGCGAGGGTAGATCGGCTGACGCCACCGCACTATGGTCCGCCGCGCATGGCCGAAGTGAAGCGCCCCCTCATGCGCGGGATGGCCGAGGACTTCCGCGAGCTGCTCGGCGCGCCGCGTGACCTCTGGATCATCTACGCGGTGAAGCTCCTCGAGAGCATCTCGTACTTCGCGGTCCTCGCGATCCTGATCCTCTACCTCCACGACGACCTGCGCTTCTCGGACGAGATGAGCGGGCTCATCTTCGGCACGTGGGGCACGGTCGTCTCGCTCCTGACCTTCCTCGCCGGCTTCGTCGCCGACGCGATGGGCCAGCGGAAGGCGCTCATCATCGCCGCGCTGACCGCGGTGATCGGCCGCGCGATGCTGCTCGGCTCCGAGGTCGCGGTCCTCCCTCTCACCGGGCTCATCATCAGCGCGTGGGCGGTCGCCTCGATGAAGCCGGTGATGACCGCCGCCATCAAGACGCACGCGCCGGCGAAGATCCGCGCGTTCGCCTACTCGATCTTCTACGTCGTGATGAACCTCGGCGCGTTCATCGCCAACCACGTGGTGAGCTGGCTCCGCATCTCGCTCCTCGGCCGCGTGATCCGCCCAGGCGAGGTGATCGACGGCGTCGGCCCCGCCCCCGAGGCCGCCCGCTCCGCGCTCACCGAGTCGCTCATCGAGCAGTTCCCGCCCGAGAAGGTCGTCGTGCACAGCGACGAGGCGGTGCGCGCGTTCGGCCGCATGGTCACGGGCGGGCGCGACTTCGAGTACTGGACGAGCGGCGACGTGGATCTGATCCGCGCCGCGGCCGAAGCCGAGGCGCTCGGGCGCGAGCTGCCCGCGGCCCCCTTCGGTCTGAGCGGCTACGAGATGATCTTCGCCGTCGCGGCCGGACTGGCCGTGATCTCCCTGCTGCTCCTCCGCACCCTCCGCGAGGAGAAGAAGCCCGCGCTCCCCGGCGGCGGGACGGGCGCCCGCGCGGTGCTCAACCAGGCGGCGAAGATCGGCGTGGGCCTCTTCCAGGAGAAGACCTTCTGGGCCTACCTGCTGTTCATCTGCGTGCTCGTCCTCGTCCGCGCCATCTTCGTGCACGCGCACTCCACGTGGCCGACATACATGATCCGCGAGTTCGGCCGCGACACGCCGCAGGCCGCCTATTGGTCCCTCAACCCCCTGCTCATCATCTTCATCACGCCCGTGATCGGCTCGATGACGAGCCGACTCAGCGCGTGGTCGGTCATCATGACCGGCTCCTTCATCACCGCGGCGTCGGTGCTGTGCATGGTCGTGCAGCACCCGCTCGAGGGCCTCGCCGAGACGACGCTCTCCCCGCTCTTCGGCGACTGGCTCGACTACCGCGTCGCCGGGCCCATCCTGTTCATCATCGTCCTCAGCTTCGGCGAGGCGCTCTGGTCCCCACGGCTCTACGAGTACGTCGCCGTCATGGCGCCCCCGGGCCGCGAGGCGAGCTACATGGGCCTCACCCAGCTGCCCATGTTCGCGGCCAAGCCGCTCGTCGGCGTCATGAGCGGGTTCTTGATCGCGGCGTACTCCCCCGAGTCCGGCGCCCGCAACACCGAGCTGATGTGGACGATCATCTTCGCCACCACCCTCGCCGGCCCCCTCATCGCGCTGCTCTTCGCGGGGGTGATCCGCGCGGCCGAGAAGGAGCGCCTCGCGCAGTCCTCCGGCTGATCTGGCGGGAGGGGCGCTCCGGCCCTAGCTGTGCTCCGTGGGGAGCTTCATCCGAACCGGGCTCGCGCTCGCGCTGCTGACCGCCTGCGGCGCCGACGGCTTCGAGCGGCGCCTCGCCTACGACACCCTGCCGAGCTCCGCCATGAACGGTCGCGCGATGCGCTACGCCGTCTACACCCCGCCCGGCTACGTGCGCGGCGAGCGCCTCCCGCTGGTGGTCTTCCTCCACGGGGGCGGCGACGACGAGGCGAGCTTCGACCGACACGGCCTCAGCGCTCGGCTCGACGCGGCCACACGCGAAGGCCGCATTCCCCGCGTGCTCGTCGTCATGCCCCAGGGCGAGCTCGGCTTCTGGGCCAACTGGTACGACGGCTCCGCCGGCTACGAGGACTGGGTGATGGAGGAGGTCGTGCCGCGCGTGGCCTTCGACTACGAGACCCTCCCCTGCCCCGAGTGGTGCCACGTGATGGGCGTCTCCATGGGGGGCTCCGGCACCATCCGCTTCGCCCTCCACCACGACTGGGCGAGCGCGACCATGATCAGCGCGCCGGTGCTCGACACCGACCAGATGATCAACCTCGCGCGCAACCCGCTGTTCCAGCCGATGATCCCGATGGACCGCATCTTCGGCCCCACCCACGGCCCCGAGGCTCGCGAGCGCGTGCGCGGCGACGATCCGTTCCTCCGCTGGGCCGACGCCGACGACCTCGACGGCATGCGCCTCATGGTCGCGTGGGGCGATCAGGACCGCGGCCCCATCGTCGACACCTCGCGCCGCTTCGTCGCGCACCTCGAGGCCAACGACGTCCCCCACGAGCGCCTCGAATACGACGGCAACCACTCGTGGGTCAGCTGGGGCCCCGTCATCGAGGAGGCCCTCCACCGCATGGTCACGCCCTCCCCTTGGGCCGCCGACGCCCCTCCGCCCTCGGCCCCGAGCCGCATCGCCGGCTCCACCGCACGCTGACCGTGCTCAGGGCGGGCAAGATGGGCGCGGGCAGGATAGGCGCGCTCCCCCACCGCCAGACGCGCTGAGGCCCGGCGCACGTCGCCACCGGACGCTCGCCGCGCAGCAGTGCATGCCCCTCGACGTCCAAAAGGCGCACGCCATCGGCGTTACCACTTACACACCGCGTTGCCATCACTTCGTACGTGTCGAAGACGATCGCCGTGCGCGGCGAGAGACAGCCTTCCCGAGGTGCCCGCGCCGGCCGCCACGCGCGGGCCTCCCCGTCCCAGATCACCTCGTCCATCCCGGCCAAGAGCAGCGCGCTCGAGCCGGGAGTGACCCAGCGGATGGACGCGCCGTCGACCTCGAGTAGCCTCGACCTGCGAACGAGCGAGCGGTCCTTCGGTCCGAGGGCCTCGAGGAGGGTCGCGCCCGCCCCCACGAGCGGCCGCACGGCCCACGAGTCGACGCGGTCAGACGGGGTCGCGAAGTACGAGCCGCCCTGATCGCAGCGCACCACGACGAGCGGGCGATCCGACGCGCTGAACGAGACACGACAGCTTGGCTCGGGGAAGGAGAGAGCCAGGTCGTGCGAGGGTCGCACCACGCGGACGCTCCCCTCTCGCTCGAGGACCCAGCCCCAGTCGTGCCGGGTGGCCTCCCACCCCGCCGGCAGCGAGAACCGGGCCCCCGCGTCCAGGTGCACGAGCGAGATGGTACGAGAGGGCCCTCCGCACGTGCCGAGACCACCGCACGCGAAGCGGATGCTGGAGAGCTCGACGTAGGGCAGCTCCGAGTCGCCCTCCGACACCAGCTCCGTGACGACCCACTCGCCGAGCGCGGAGAGCCGGACGATGCGATCGCGATGCGCTCCGACCAGTCCGAGACGCCCGGTGGCCGGGTCCCACGACTCGACGCGCGCTCGGTCCGAGGTGAAGACGAGCCGTCCATCCTCTCGCACCGCGGCGGCGTCTTCGCCGATCCACAGGGCGCCATGCACCGGCCATGGGAGAGGCGCCGGGGCAGGGGCGATGGGCGTCTCCCGCCACGTGCTCGCGTCGAGTCCCACGAACCGACCCTCATCGACGAAGTAGACGAACCGACCGTCGCGGCTCGAGCCGACGTAGCGCTCGATCTGCCTTCCCAGCCCCGACTCGCGCACGAGGTAGGTCCCGAGCTGATCCCCGGCGAGCTCCCCGCCGTGTCCGTGCTCGTACCACTCGAGCGCCACGCGTCCGTCGCCGTCTGTGTCCGCGCGCGCCTCGCGCAGCACGACCCAGCGGTAGTCGTACGAGGCGGCGATGGGCGCCCCGTCCCCGCCGCCGATCGCGCCGGGAGCCATGGACGACCGACGCGGCGCGGCGCCGCCGCAGCCCGTGAGAGCCACGAGCCCGGCCAGCAACGCGAGCGCCCGCAACATCGCGTGAGGGTAGCGCGCTCAGCGGGGCGGCGGGGCGCAGGTGCCGTCGGTGAGGCAGGTGGCGAGGGCGCGCACGGTGGCGTCGACGTCGCGGCCGTCGAGCCAGAGATCGGGGAGGAAGCCGCGGCCCTCGGCGAAGCCGCCGTTCGGGTTGGGGTCGCGGTGCACGCGGGTGCCGGCGCTCAGCCAGAGGCCGCTCTCGGGGAGGCGATACCAGCGGAGCTCACCCACCTTCATCGTGCCCTCGGTGTTCTCGCCGACGACGATGGCGCCCGGGATCTGGCGGGCGAGCATGACGCTGGTCTCGCACGCGCTCGCGCAGCCGCGGTCGACGAGCAGGATGAGCTTGCCGGTGAAAGGCGTCGGCGCGCGGCCCTCGAGGGTGACGTGGCCGGGGAGGACGTCGCGGAACGGTCCGCGCTCTCGCATGGCCTGGCTCAGCTCGCGCTCGGCGCGCCCGACGCGGCCGTCGAGCCACTCGCGGCCGCCCGCGTCGGCGCCGCTGAAGGATCGAACGCAGCCCCAGAAGTTGAGCGCGCCCTGGAGCGTGACCTCGCTGCGGAGGTCCTCGACGGCCCAGTAGGAGAGCTCGCGCGATGTCAGCCGCGAGAACCACCGCACGAGGAACCGGTCGCTGCCTCCACCCGCGCGGCGGAGATCGAGCACGACCACCGGCGCGTCGCGGACCTGCTCGGCGCTCTGTACGAACGCCTCGAGCGCGCCGCGGCGGCTGTACGCGAGGGTGCGCACGCGGAGCCAGGGGAACGGCGCGTCCGCGCGCTCGAAGGGCGGCCCTCCGCTCCGCCCGAGCCCGAGGCGACGCGCGGGGTAGACGACCTCCTCCTCGCGCTCGCTGCGCGTCACGGTGCAGGACAGCGCGTGGACGCGCTCCGGTGAGAGCAAGATCGGCGCCCACGCGACGGAAGGTGGTGCGGCGACGGGGCGCAGGATGGCCTCGGGGGCTTGGTCTCCACACGCGACGAGTTGACGCCCCTCGGAATCCAGGAAACCTCCTGGCGTGCGCTCGAAGCGCGCGTCGGCGAGATACGCCTGTCGGTGCCGGCTCGTGGCCCGGAAGTGGCGGCCCTCGTCGTCGTAGAACCAGAGCCCCACGTGGTTGTCGTCGAGGAAGGCGATGTGTCGGAAGAGGTGCTCGCGGAACGCGGACGGGCTCAGCGGCGAATCGGGCAGCGAGCCGCGCGCGTCTCCCATCGCGTCGCGCACGCGCTCGGGTGAGTGGAGGCCGTAGCCCGCGTAGCCGCGCGTGAGCACGCGCTCCAGCACGTTCAGATCGCGCACCGCCTGAGCGCGCGTGACCTCGGCCGCCGGCTCCCGACAGCGCTCCGGCGCGACGCGCAGATCGTGGTAGGCGGCGCGGGTCTCCGGCGTGAGCGGGGGCCGCTGAGGGCCGCAGGCGGCGAGCGCGAAGGCGAGGACCTGGGCGAGGACGAGGGTGGAGCGCACGGCTTTGGTGTAGGTCGAAACGCGGGCGTCGGATACGAAAAAGGCAGCGCTCTACTTCTGCAGGCGCGCGAGGAGCTGCTTGGGCGCGAAGGGCTTGGGCAGCACCTCGAGCTGCTCGGTGCGGAGATCGCGTCGCATCAGCTCCTCCTCCACGTGGCCGGAGCAGAGCAGCACGCGGCCCTCGGGGTGGAGCTCGCGGAAGCGCGCGATGACGCTCCGGGTCGACACCCCCGGCATCACCCCGTCGGTGCAGAGCACGTCGATCGGTCCCTGGTGCGTCTCGACGGTCTCCATCGCGCGGTCACCGTCCTCCGCCTCCAGCACCGTGTAGCCCGCGCCGCGCAGTACCGAGGCGAGGCTGCGCCGGATCAGGGGCTCGTCCTCGGCGAGCAGGATCACGCCCTCGGCCCGCCGATCCGTGGGGCGCGACGGCCGCTCCTCCGCCTCGGCCTCGACCTCTTCGATGCACGGCAAGTAGACCGTGAACACGGCCCCCTCGCCCGGCTCGGAGGCGACCTGCACGATCCCCCCCGCGCGCTGCACGGCGGCGTAGACGATCGAGAGACCGAGCCCCGTCCCCATGCTCTTCTTGGTGCTGAAGAAGGGCTCGAAGACGCGCTGGCGAACCTCCGCCGTCATGCCCGGCCCGTCGTCCCGCACCCTCAGCCGCGCGACGCGCGACGACCGGATGCCGGCGCCGGGCACCTCGCTGGAGGGGATCTCGTCGAGCTGGATGTCGACGTGGCCCGCTCCGTCGAGCGCGTCCCGTGCGTTGATGACCAAGTTCAGGAGGATCTGCTCGATCTGACCCGGGTCGCAGCGCACCGTGGGATCGCCGTCGCACACCGTGGTCACCACCACGTCCTCGGGGACCATACGACGCATCGACGCGCTCCAGCGCTCGACCTCCTCGCGCAGGTCGAGGACGCGCGGCGACCAGATGTCGCGGCGACCGAACGCGAGGAGCTGCGCGGTCAGCCGGCTCGCGTGCTCGGCGGACGCGTGGATCTCGTCCATCGCCTCACGCACCTCGACGTCGTCGTGGTCGGCGAGCAGCTCGCGCCAGACGAAGATGACCTGGAGCGCGTTGTTGAAGTCGTGCGCGACGCCGCCCGCGAGCCGCCCGAGCGCCTCGAGCCGCTGCGCGCGCGCCTTGGCCACCTCGCGGCGCTCCAGCTGCACGACGAGCTGCATGATGACCGCGGCGACGCTGCCGCCGAAGAGCGCGTACTCGAGCGCGGCGCGGATCCAGTGCGTGAGGTCGGAGGTGACGAAGGTGTCACTGACCGGAGCGACGAGACCTCGCGTGACGAGCCACCCCGCGGCGATGACGGAGGCGGTGGTGGTGACGAGGGTGAGGAGGAGCGCCGCGCGCCCGAGGAACGCCCCGGCGGTGACGGTGGCCAGGCAGAGCGCGATGAATGGGCCAGGGGCGAGCCCGAAGTTCAGGAGCGCCATCGAGCCCAGCATCGCGAGCACCGCGACGAACGAGATCGCTCGCCAGCGGAAGGGCATGCGCAGGAAGCGGACCGCGAGCAGCCCGGCGAAGAGGAGCATCATCGACGCGTAGCTGGGCGCGAGCAGGCCCACCGGGTCCTGGGCCCACACGAGGCCCACGGTCAGCGCGGCGACGAGCGAGCCGAGCACCAGCACCCAGGAGATGCCCCGCGCCAGCGCCGGCTCTCGCCAAGGAGCTTCGACCTGCCCTTCCTTCACTCGTGGAGTGTAGGCGCCTCGCACGTCGGACGCAGCGCTCAGGCGTCGACGGTCGGCGTCTCCTCACGCATGAAGCGCGCGGCGCGCCAGCCCACGAGCATCGACGGCGCGTTCAGGGCGGAGACGGGCGTGAACGGGATGGCGGACGCGTCCGCGATGCGGAGCCCCCTGACGCCACGCACCCGGAGGCGCGGGTCGCAGACGCTCGCCCCGTTCTCGCCCATCGCGCAGGTGCCAGCGTAGTGGTACGTGGTCATCACGTTTTGCCGAATCCATCCCTCGAGCGCGTCGCGCGAGCGGCCGAGCATGCCGGGGAAGAGCTCGGCGTTGCCCCAGCTCCGCAGCGGGGGCGCGCCCGCGATGCGGCGCGCGCGCTCGACGCCGAGGAGCATGGTCTCCATGTCTTCGGGGTCGGCGAAGTAGCCGGGGTCGATGGCGGCGGGGGCGCTCGGGCTCGAGGCCTGGAGCCGCACGCGACCTCGGCTCTTGGGCTTGCCGAGGATGACGACGATGCCGTACACGCGCTTGACGGCGTCGCGCATCGCCTGTGGGCCGAACGCGAGCTGGACGCCGCCGCGCACCATCTTCGGCATCGCCGGGATGTCGTAGAGCGCCTCGGGCAGCACGAGCCCGGGCAGGATGCGCATCATCGCCTCCTTGAGCGAGCTGCGCGCGGGGTAGAAGACGTAGCAGGTGTCGCTCGCGCCCTCGGGGAGATCGGTGGCAGCGTTTGCGCGGTGGAAGCCGTAGAGCTGCGGGTAGTTGCAGTCGACCTCGCGCTGGCCGCGGAAGAAGAGGCAGACGTTCGGGTGGTCGTGCAGATTCTCGCCCACGCCTGGCACGTCGTGCACGGCGGGCAAGCCGACATGACGCAGCGCGCCGCTCGGGCCGATCCCGGAGAGCATGAGGATGCGCGGCGTCTCGAGGGCCCCCGCGCACATCGCGACCTCACGGGCGGCGCGCGCCTCGTGGTCCGCGCCCTCCCACGCGTAGCGCACGCCGGTGACGCCGCGCTCGTCGACGGTGAGCCGCTCGACCTTGGCGTTGGTGCGCACGATGAGGTTGTCGCGCCCGAGCGCGGGCTGCAGGAAGGCGACGTAGCTGCTGCGGCGCCCCTCGCCCTCGTAGTTCATGTGCTCGTAGCCGAGCACGCCGCTGAGGTCGCCGTCGTTCAGGTCGGACGAGCGGGCGAAGCCGGCCGCCTCGGCCGCGTCGAGGCACACCTCGGTGAAGGTGGTCGGAGCGCGCGGCTGCGGGCGGAGCTCCCGCTCGATCTGCTCGAAGTCCGGCGCGACGTCGGCCCAGCGCCAGCCCTTCGGGAAGGCGTCGTAGTCCACCTTCGCGCCGCGCGTGTAGACCATGCCGTTGATGTTGCCGCTGCCGCCGAGCCCGTGGCCCGAGCCCATGAACAGGCGGCGGCTTCCCCAGCGCTCGCCGTGCACGCTGAAGCGCTCGAGCACGAGCGCGTCGTTCGCGAAGGCGTCCTTGTAGCCGTCGGCGCGCAGCGTCTCGGGGTGCTCGAGCGCATCGTCCCCTCGCTCGAGCAGGAGCACGCGCACGGACGGATCGGCGCTCAGCTCGGCCGCGACGATGCAGCCGGCCGATCCTCCGCCGACCACGACGTAGTCGAAGGTCTCGATCATCGACGCAGGCTCTTCGCGAGCTCGACCACCGCCCTGGCCCGACCGCGCAGGGTGGGCTGGTAGAGCGCGCGCAGGGTCCCGCGCACGAGCGAGTAGACCTCGGGCTTGACCGGGTAGAGCTTGGCCGGCATGTGCAGCGGCAGCCGATCCTCGAGGATCGCCTTCTGGTTGGTGCAGCCCCGCAGCCCCTCGCGGCCGTTCAGGCGACCGAAGCCGCTGGCGTCCACGCCGCCGAAGGGCAGGTCCTGCGCCATGTAGGTGAAGCCGAAGTCGTTGACTGTGCAGGAGCCGACGCGCAGGCGCTCGGCGAGCCGGCGGGCGCGGGTGTGCGAGCGGCTCATGACCGTGGAGCCCAGCCCGAAGCGCGTGCCGTTGGCGATGGCGATCGCGTCGTCGTCGCTCTCGTAGCGGTGGATGCACATCACCGGACCAAAGACCTCTTCGTTCATGATGGCCATGTCGGGCGTGACGTCGACCAGCACGGTGGGCTCGAAGAACTGCCCCGGTCGATCGCTGCGCTTGCCGCCGACGAGCGCGCGCGCGCCGTTGGCCAGCGCGTCCTTCACCAGCCTCTCGACGATCTCGACCTGCTGCTGCGAGACGAGCGCGCCGACGTCGACGCCGCCCGCGGGCGCGTCTCCCATGCGGAGCGCGCGCACCTCGCTGACGATGTGGCCGACGAACTCGTCGTAGACCTTCGCGTGCACGAGGACCCGCTCGGCCGCCATGCAGTTCTGGCCGGCCGCGATGAAGACGCCCGTGAGCGCGGCGTGCACCGCCTGCTCCATGTGGGCGTCCTCGCAGACGATGAACGGGTCTTTCCCGCCGAGCTCGAGGACCACGGGCGTGATGTTCTCGACGCTGCCCTCGAGGATGCGCCGGCCGTTGGGCACCGAGCCCGTGAAGATGATCTTGTCGACCCCGGAGCGCACGAGCGCGGCGCCGGTCTCGCCGTAGCCGTTGACGATCTGCACCGTGTCGCGCGGGTAGCCCAGCGCGTCGAAGGCCTCGTCGAAGATCCGCTGGATGCGCGCGGAGGACCACGCGACCTGCTCCGAGACCTTCACCACGACCGCGTTGCCCGCGAAGAGCGCGGGGATGGTCGGGCCGAGCACGTTCTGCAGCGGGTAGTTCCACGGGCAGATCACGCCGATGACGCCGAGCGGCTGGTAGAGGACGGTGGCCTTCTTGTGCAGGAAGAGGCCGCTCGACATGCGCTCGGGGCGGAGGTGCTTCTCGCCGTTGCGGATCGTCCAGCGGAGCTTCTCGCAGACGGGCCAGATCTCGCCCATCACCGCGTTCTCGCGGGTCTTGCCCGCGTCGCGCACGACGACCTCGCAGAGCTCGTCCGCGTGGTCGAGGACGTGGGCGAGGATCGTCGACAGGAGCTTCCGCCGCTCGCGGAACGTGCTCTCGGCCCAGTCCTTCTGGGCGACGCGCGCGCGCGCGACCTTCGCGCGGACGGCGTCGGGGCCGTCGACCGGGACCTTGCCGAGCGGCGCGTGGGTGGCCGGCTCGCGGCAGTCGATGGTGTCGGGCGCGCCGGCCCGCTCGATGGCGACGTTCTGCATGGTGCTTCTCTCTGATCAGTGCGCGACGGGGCAGCCGCTGGGGAGCGAGGCGTCGTCCTGCGGCAGCGCCTCCTGGGACAGTGCCTCTTCTTCGAGCTGGATCGTGCGCTGAGGGCAGTAGTCCGCCGCCGCGCGCACCGCGTCGTTGTGCTTCGGGTCGGGTCGGTCCGTGTGCACGGCGACCTTGCCGGTCTCGTCATCGAGGTAGAAGACCTCGGGCGCCTCGTTCACGCAGACCGCGTGGCCCTGGCAGACGTCGAGGTCGAGCGCGATGTGGAGCTGGACGCGCTCGCGCTTCGGCGCCGGCGCGACCGCCTCTTCCTTCACCTCTTCGCGCGCCTCGTCGCCTACGGAGGCGGGCTCGCCCGTCGAGACGGCGGGCGTCACGCTCAGCTCGGCGCGCTTGCGGTAGCGCAGGCGGCAGGGCTCCGACGGTCCGATCACGAGGCCGTGGAAGTCCGGCTTCACCTTCGGGTCCACCAGCTCGAACTCGTAGCGGCGCAGCAGGGTGCCGAGGATCGCCTTGATCTGGAGCAGCGCGAACGCGTTGCCGAGACACTTGTGGCGGCCGCCGCCGAAGGCGATGAAGGCCCAGTCCTTCTTGCCCTCGCTCCGCGGCTCGGCGAAGCGGTCCGGGTCGAATGTGTAGGGGTGCGTGAAGACCGCGCGGTCCCGCTGCGAGACGGTCGGGGAGACGAGCACCCAGGTGCCCTTGGGCAGGTGGTGCCCCTTGTAGACCCAGTCCTTCTGGACCACGCGGATGAGCAGGAAGAGCGGCGGGTAGAGCCGGAGCGTCTCCTTGACGGCGTGCTCGGTGACCGGGATGTTCCGCAGCGACGCGTAGTCGGTCTGGCCGTCGGCCCCGTAGACCTCGTCGAGCTCCGCGACCACGCGGCGCATGTAGGCGGGGTGGCGACAGAGCTCGATCAGCGCCCACGCGGTGGTGACCGAGCTGGTGTGGTGCCCGGCGAACATCGCGGCGAGCAGCATGCCGGTGATCTCGTCGTGCGTCAGCGCGGCGCCGTCCTCGTAGCGCGCCTCCATCAGGGTCTGCAGGAAGTCCTCGCCCGTGCGCCCGGTGCGCTTGCGCTCCTCGATGATCTCGCCGATGAGCTTCACGAGCCGGACGCGCGCCTGATCGCGCTTCTTGAAGCTCGGGATGGGCAGGTTCGCGTCGATGTAGGCGAGCGGCGTCACGCCACGCTCGAGGTCGTGGTAGATGCGCGCGAACTCGTCCGTCATGCGCTCGCGGAACTCCTCGCCGATGAGGCAGCGCGAGGAGGTGAAGTTGGTCAGCACGCGGCAGTAGTCGACGACGTCGACCTCGCCCTCGTCGCCCCAGTCGGCCACGCTCCGCTCCACCTCGTCGAGGATGGTCTCCCCGTAGGTGCGCATGCGCCGATCCTTGAGCGCGGGGAGCAGCATCTTGAACTGCTCCGCCATCTTCTCGGGCGTGGCGTCGTAGACCATCCCCTCGCCGAAGACGGGGGTCATGATCTTGTAGGCCTCGCGCGGGTCGAGCACCGCGTCCTTCGCGCGGAAGACGGCCTCGTGCGCCTCGGGTCCGAAGAGCGCCACCATGCGGCGGCCGGCCACGCGCACGGCGGCGATCTCGCCGAGCTCGTGGTTCGCCCGCTCGAGCATGCCGATCGTGTCGCGCACGAACTCCACCGTGTGCCCCACCAGCGGGAGGCCGCGGGACAGCTCGGGGGCCAGCTTCAATCCATCCGGGACTTCGGGTCGACGCAGGAACATCAGGGTCTCTTTCAGCGCTTCAGACCGAGGTCCGGAAGACGATGTCGGGGAGCGGCGTCACGGACGCGAAGTTGTGTCCGTGCTTGTTCAGGTGATGGCGATGGTGCTTCAGCGTGAGGAAGTTCATCACGCGGAAGACCGGGTGCGGGAACGTCATGCCGGAGTGGATGACGATGTGGAGGGTCGAGTAGAGGAAGAAGACCGCCACGAACGCCGTCCAGTGGATCGGGCCCAGCGCCCAGGTCACGGCCATCAGGAGCAGCAGGCCGGCGAGCATCTCGACCGGCGAGAGGTAGAGGCTCTCGAGCGCGCTGGGCACGCGGACGCGGTGGTGGATCTCGTGCACCAGCGGCATCAGCTTCGGGTGATGCATCGTCCGGTGCATGAAGTAGTAGGCGAAGTCGTAGACGAAGAGCACGCCGAAGAACTGGAGCGCGATGAGCCACCACGGCGTGTCCGTCGCCTCACTGATCGTGAACGGCGCGAGGCCGTAGATCAGGACCACGGTCGAGCTGCTCGAGAGCAGCCCGATCACGCCCACCGTCCAGCGGTAGTTGGACTGGCTCACCCGCATCTCCATCGGCTTGCGGATGTGGAAACGCGCGAAGCGCGGCGAGCGGTACGCCCAGGAGAGGAAGATGAGGAGCACCGCGTCGACGAAGAGCGTGATGCCCACCGCGACGTGAAAGTGCAGGTTGTCCATCATGGGGATCTGCATCGTGTTCACCCGACCCCTGCCTACCGGATGCTCTGGGCGGAGCGCGCCGGCTCGAACAGCCGCGCGTAGCGTGTGCGGAGCGCCGCGTCGTCCTCGGCGAGCGTCATGCACTCGGCGATCAAGGCCTCGACCTCGCCGCGCGTGATCTTGACCGGCAGCTCCGGCTCGAACATCGCGTCGTTGCCCCGGCCGAGCGCGAGCGTGCGGCCCGCCATCCAGAGCGGCAAGAGACAGAAGAGCCGGATCTGGCGGTGCTCGGACGGGATGAGCAGCGAGTACTCGAGCGCCGCGTCGAGCCGCTCCTTCGCGAGGTCGAAGACGGGGGAGACCGCCGCGTGCGCGCGGTCGCGCACCTTCGGGTCGGCGAGCATCGCCACCGAGAAGCCCTGCCGCGAGCACTCCGTGCGCGGGATGAACGAGACCCCGCGGGCGAGGTCGTCGGTCACGTCCTTGAGGATGTTCGTCAGCTGCAGGCCCGTCGCGAAGCCCTCGGCGTGGTCGCGCAGGGCGATGGCGATCGCGCCCTCGGGGTCCTCGCCGATCGAGTCGACGAAGAGGTCCGTCAGCAGGTGCCCGACGGTGCCCGCGACGTAGTAGCAGTAGCGCTCGAGGTCGGGGATGGTGTGGAGCGCCGCGACGCCGTCCGCCTCGGGCTTGCGGTGCGTGTAGAGGCTCATGCCCCGCGCCATCTCGCAGACCCAGCGCGCGCACGCCTTCTTGGTGGCCTCGTCCTGGGCCTCGTAGACGCGCATCACGCGGGGCAGCTCGCGCGCGAGGCGGAGCTCGGCGTCGTCGCCCTCGATCTGCTCGAACGCGGCCGAGAACGGCGCCGGATCCGCGCCCTCCTCGAGCACCGCGCAGAGCCGCACGAAGAGCTCGTCCTTCACCTCGAAGGGCACCGCGATGTGGTCCTCGACCGTGTCGGCGATGCGGCAGAGGAGGTAGCCGAGGGAGACCGCCACCTCGAGCTTCGGGGGCAGCATCTCGATCGGCCGCGCGAAGGTGCGCGAGACCTCACCGAGGGCGCTCCGGCAGAACTTCCAGTCGGCCTTCAGCTCCGGACCGATCGGCGACTTGTCGCTGCCCTTCTTGCGGCGCCGCGCCCGCTTCTGGGGCCGCTCGGCGCGACGCACCTCGCACGCGGCGAGGGCCTCGACGACCTCGCGGGCCACGCGCCAGTCGGTCGGCTCGAGGGAGGCGAGCGCGCGGGCCGTGGACACGATGGCCTCGTTCGACGACACGCCGGCGGCGAGGAGCGCCCGCACCGCGCGGGCCGCCTCCACCGGGTCGCCGCTCGGGTCGAGCGCGGCCGAGAGCCAGCGGACGGCGCGACGCGTGGCCGGGTCCCCCGGGTGCACGCCCGCCGCGATCAGCGCCTCGAGCGCCCAGGCGGTGCGCGAGAGGTCGGCGCCGAAATCGCCGTCGTCGCCCTGCAGGCTCACGACCCAGTCCGCGGCGCGGTCGAGCGCGCGCTGCAGGTTCGCGTCGGTCGCGCCCCTGCGCATCACGGCGTCGAGCGCGCGGCACGCGAGCGAGGTCAGCTCGAGCTCCCCGGCCGCGCCGGGCGAGGAGGCGACGCCGTGCGTGCGCGCGAACCCGCCGCTCTCGGTCTGGCAGTCGAGCAGGGCGCGGACGCCCTCGTCGAGCTGGGGGATGGGCTGCTCGTCCCACGGCGCGCCGTCGAGCAACACGAGCAAGAGCTCCGCGAGGTGACGACAATGCGGCTCGCTGTCGAGCAGGCGCGGGAAGCCGTCGGTCGCGAGGCGACGGCGGCCGAGCGTCATGCGCGCCGCCATGCCGAGGCGCATCCGGGTCGCGGTGATCGCGCGGATGCACGAGAGCGCCGGGCCGGCGAGCGTCGCGTCGGGGACCTCGCCGAACTGCATCGCCAGCCGCTCGAGCTCACGCAGCAGGGTCGCCGAGCCTCGCTCGAGCGCGGGCGTCAGCGGTACGTCGAGCGCGGGCGACTTGCCGCCGTGCTGCTCGGGCGGCGCGACCGGCGCCGCGGTGGGGGTCAGCTTGGCGAGCTGCGGGATCGGGTGCGTCGTGCTGCTCTGCGCGCGCACGCTCGCGTCCAGCCCGCTCGGCACGACCAGCGCGGCCGGCCACTGCATCCACTCGCCGAAGCTCATCAGGCGCGACAGCGGCCGATCGCTCTCGAGCGTGCCGCCGATGGCGCGCGCGGCGATGCGCAGGAAGGCCGAGCCGAAGCTCCGCCGGCTCTGGTCGGTCCCCGCGAGGATGTCCATCGTGCGGCGGCGCTCGCGCGGCTCCTTGCGGAGGGTCTCGAACATCGCGCGGCGGATCGCGGTGGCGCTCGGGTCGTCGCGCCGGAAGCAGTGGTAGAGCGCGTTCGACAGCAGCTCCGGCACGTAGCTCCGGCGGGCCTTCGCGTAGTCCTCGAGGCTGTCGGTGTCGGCGAGGGCCTTCGCGTCGAGCAGCCCCAGCGTCATCCCGGTCGCCGTCATCGGGTGCACGTGCCCGACCGCGTCGCCGACGAGGCGCACGTCGCCGGCCCCGAAGAGGGCGCGCGGGCGGAACTGGTTGATGGCCCAGCCGCTCGGGCCGCGCTCGAGCGCCGCGCGGAGCGCCGGGCGCATCTTCTCGGGGACCACGGGGCCGAAGCCGTCCCAGAGCGCTTCCAGCGAGCGCGCCTGCGGGCCCAGCGCGATCGGCACGTCGAGGCAGCCGCGGATGAGGCCGTCGCCGATGCGGTAGAAGAGCGCCGGCCCGGGGCCTCCCAGGATCAGGTGGCCGAAGCCCTCGAAGGGCAGCTCCACGTCCCGCAGCTCGACCGACGCCATGTACGAGAGCGGCGCCGCCTTCACCGTCTGGATCCCGAGGCTCTCGCGCACCGTCGACTTGCGTCCGTCGGCGCCGATGACGCGCCCGGCCCGGATGTCGGTGGCGCGACCGCTCTTCTTCTCCTCGATGCGCACGACGCCGTCCGCGACGCGCACCGCCCGGCCGCCGATGAGCAGCTCCACGCCATCCTCGGCCCGGAGCGCGTCCCGCATCGCGTCGACGATCGCGTGGTGCTCGGCGCTGAGCGCGACGCCCTTGGTGTAGGGCATCTCGATCGGCTCGCTGCCGTCGTCGGGGAAGATCACGAAGCCGTAGCCCGCGCGGGCGCGCGCCTGCTCGAGCCGTCCCACACGGAGCGCGTCGAGCACCTCGACCCCGGTCGGGTGGAGCCACTCTCCGGCGAAGCGCTTGGCGGCGCGCGGGTCTGCCTCGACCACGAGGACGGAGGCGCCCTTGCGCGCGTGCGCGAGCGCGGCCCCACATCCGGCCGGGCCTGCGCCCACCACCACGACGTCGTAGCTGCTGCGGTTCATGACTGCTCCTTCGGCTCCAACAACGGGAAGCGGTTCAAACGACGGCCGGGCGACGGTCGCGGCGACCGCCCTCGGTCCAGGCGGCGCGCGCCTTCGCGCGGCTCACGAAGAGCCCCAGCGCCCACGGGGGGAAATAGGATCGGTAGAGGCGGTACTCGAGGAGCGCGGTGTGGAAGAAGATCCCCTCGGGGTCTTGCTTCGGCCACGTTCCGTCGGCGCGCTGCGTGCGTGCCAGCAGACGCGCCGCTCGCTCGAGCGCGGCGAAGTCGGGCTCCTCGGCCTCGAGCAGGCACGTCAGCGCCCAGGCGGTCTGCACCACCTGCGCCTCCTCGTGCTCGACGTAGCGGTGCTCGGTCACGCTCGCGAAGTGCTCGCCCCAGCCGCCGTCCGGGCGCTGGCGCTCGAGCAGCCACGCGCACGCGCGACGGATCTGCGGGTCGACGCAGGGCACGCCCGCGGCGAGCAGGCCGCGCACCCCGAAGAGCGTGCCGTAGATGAAGTTCACGCCCCACATGCCCTCGAAGGAGCCGTCGGCGTTCTGCGCCGCGCGGAGCCGCTGCACGCCGCGCTCGATCGCCGCGTCGACCTGCTCGCGCATGCGGTCGGGGTAGCGCTCGCGGAAGGCGGCGAGGCCCTGCACGCAAGAAGACGTGCACTCCACGTAGGAGCGCTCGGTCATGCACGCGCCGAACATCTCCGACGGGTTCAGCCAGTCGATCGACAGCCGCGCGTGGCGCCGCGCCTCGTAGCTCCCGAAGCCGCCGTCCGCGTTCTGACAGCGCAGCACGAACTCCGCCGCCTGCTGCATCGCGCGCGCGCTCGGCCGGGCCACGGGGCTGTGCAGCCGCGCGAGGATCGCCTCGGCCGTGCAGTCGCTCACCGGCCAGCCATGCCAGACGCCCGCGAAGCAGTAACCGCCGGTCGGGTCCAGGCGATCGTGCTGCGCCTCGAGGCCGGTGCCCTTCTTGATCTGCTGGCTGGCGAGGAAGGCGTCCGCCTGCGTCAGCGCGCTCGTCAGATCCACGTGCGGTGCCGCGGCGCTCAGCGCCTGGGCCGCGAAGGCCGTGTCCCAGGTCGCGCTCCGGGCGCCCGCGATGCGCGTGCCCTCCTGCTCGTCCTCCCAGATCCAGCCCTCGAACGCCTCGAGGCCCTGCGACAGATCCGGGTCGTCGGGATCGGCCGCGTGGAGCGCGAGCAGGCCGAGCATGCCGCTGACCGGGGAGATGCAGGTGTAGTGCGTCGAGCGCAGCTCGTAGCGGATCTTCTCGCGCAGGTCGCCGAGCAGCTTCTCGCGGAGCGCGGGCGACTTCGCCTTCTCGAACGCGACCAGCGCGCGGTAGCCCAGCTTCAGGAGCGGGCCCGGCGCGTCGTGCACGTCGCCGTCGCGCAGGGTCTCGCGCGCGGCCT
The DNA here is from genome assembly GCA_040218145.1 of Sandaracinaceae bacterium. GTDB lineage: Bacteria > Myxococcota_A > Polyangia > Polyangiales > Sandaracinaceae > JAVJQK01. The sequence goes on from JAVJQK010000106.1 coordinate 51,129, forward strand.
CGAAGTCGATGTCGGCGTAGGGCGCGAGGAAGATCTCGTCGCGCACGCAGCGCACGGTCGCCGTCGCCTCGCGGGTCACGCGGCCGCCGTAGAGCGCGGCCATGCCCATGTAGATGAGGCGCGTGTGGCAGTAGTAGCGGCTCGGGTGCACGGGCAGCCAGCGCGGGGTCGCCCAGAGCTCGGGCACCACCGGGTTGACGCCCTCCCACTCGTAGAGGCCGACCAGCGCGAGCCAGAGCTTGCCCCAGCTCGGGATGCCGACCGCCCCGCCCTCGCGGCGGATGAAGGCCTTCGCCTCGCGCAGCAAGGGCGCGTCCTTGTCGAGCCCGAGCAGCCGCGCCGCGACGTAGACGAGCGTGGTGACGAAGAGGTAGGGCTCGCTCTTCTCGTGCAGGCCCCAGGCGCCGCCCGGCAGCCGCGTGTCCTCGAAGTGCTTCAGCAGGAGGCGCTTGCGCTCCTCGCCGATGGGGCGCTGCATGACGTGCGAGGCGAGCACGTACTGCGCGGCCAGCATCGGGCACCAGACGACCTCGCCCTCGAACGAGCCGTCCTCGGCCTGCTCGGCCACGAGCGCCTGCGCGCCGCGGCTCAGCGCGGTCTCGATCGACGCCGCGCGCCCGCTCCGGCTGGGCAGCCCCACTACCTCGGCCTCGCCCGTGTGGTGCATGGCGCCGACGAAGCGCGTGGTGCCGCGCGCCTCGAGCTTCTCGGCCAGCCCGTCGGGCAGCAGATCGCTCCAGCCGAGCGCGCCGCCGACCATCCAGCCGACGCGCTCGAGCATCGCCTTGCCGGTCTTGTGGGCGAAGCGCAGATCGCCGCGCGCGCCGGCCCTGGCCACCCGGGCCGCGCTCGAGAGCATCACGCGGAGGCACGAGCCGCCGAAGCGCAGCACGCCGTCGTGCTCGCCCGCGATGTAGCTCATCGTGCGGAGCCGCTCGCCGGGATCGTCGCGCCACATCGCGTACATCGCGCGGCGGATGGCGACGCTCTCGGGCGCCTCGTCGGTCAGCACCTCGGCCAGGCCGATCGCGATGGCCTCGGGCACGCGGGTCGCGCCGCGGCGCGCGCGGGCGAAGGCGGCGGGAGAGCTCGCCTCGGCGAAGGCCACGCCGTCCGCGATGGCCAGGCTCGGCCCAGCCGCGGTGAGCGGGTGCAGGCTGCCGGCCGCGTCGCCGACGCGCGCGACGCCGCCGCGGATCATGTTGCCGCGGGGCTGGATGCGCCCGTGCGACCAGGACGGCGCCCCACGGCGGAGCGCGTCCGCGAAGGGCTCCACCAGCTCCTCGGGCAGCGCGGGCGAATAGGCCTCGAGCAGCGCCACGCCGCCCTCGCGCGGGACCCGCCAGCCGAGCGGGACGTCGAGGGCGAGCCGCACCGTCGCGGGGCCCACGCGGTGCGCCACCGCCACCCCGGAGCCGCCGACGAAGACGTGACGGAAGCCCTCGAAGGGCAGGCGCGCGCCGACGAGATCCAGGCTCGCGATGCGGTGGGTGGGCGGCCGCTCGACGGCGCCGAAGGCGTACGCGCCCTCCCCGCGGCGGACCGGCTGCACGTCGGCGCCGGCCGCGAACACGAGGTGCGAGACGCGCGCGCTGCGCGGGCGGCCACGCTCCTGCCAGGTGACGGTGTCGGCGTCGACGCGGCTCGCGCGGACGGGCGTGCGCAGGGTGATCGCCTCGTCCGCCTCGCAGTGCTGGCGGAGCGTCTCGACCAGCAGACCGTGGGGGAGCGAGAAGCCGAAGCGGCCGACGCGGTAGGGGAGCGCGACCGGCTCGGTGCCGTCCTCCGGGTAGAGCACGAAGCCCTTGCCCGTCGGGTATCCGACCGGCGGCACGAGGTCGACGCCGAGGCCCTCGAGCGCGTCCATCGCCTCGGGGTGCAGCCAGGCTCCGACGTGCTGCGCGGCCGCCTCGTTGGGGTCGGCCTCGAGCAGGAGCACGCGCGCCCCCGCCTTCGCGCACGCCAGCGCGGTGGTGCACCCGGCGATCGACGCGCCGACGATCCCGACGTCGTACCGCGGCGTCATCACATGGCCGCCATCAGCTTCGCGGTGACCGACTGCACCATGGGCTTCTCGCCGATGGCGACGGCCCAGTCGAGCGCGTCCGTGCGGACCATCTTGCGGAAGACCCCGCCGCCCCAGAAGGAGAGCTGGAACGCCTTCTTGCACTCCCGCTCGTACTTCGCGCCCGCCTCGCTCTCGAGCTGGCCCTCACGCAAGATGCCGTGCACGGCCTCGGCGCCGAGCATGCCCGATCGCATGCCCTGGTAGATGCCCTCGGCCGTGGCCGGGTGCGTCATCAGGCCGGACTCGCCGATCGCGATGCGGCCGGGCGCGGTGAGCGAGTCGATCTTGTAGCTCCACACGACCGGGTGGCCCTTCCAGCCGCCGACCTGCGTCGCGTTGGCGAGCCGCTCGCCGTAGTACTTGTCGAGGAACTCCTGGAAGAGCTTGCGCGCGTGCTTCTTCCCGTCGGGCGGGTCCTCGTAGGTGATCCCGATGTTGACCCGCGTCTCCGACTCCGGGAAGAGCCAGCCGTAGTAGGGCTCGATCATCCGGTCGAAGATCATCTCGACGTGGTGCGGCTTGAACTCCGCGTCGTCCCACCAGCCCATGATCGCCTGGATGGTGCGGCGCGGGCGCAGCTCGGGGAGGCCGACGCGGCAGTGGCTGCCGCCGGCGATCAGCGTGAAGCGCGCGCGCACCTCGCGGCCGTCGCGCGCCTTGAAGCCGACCATGCGGCCGCGCTCCTCGATCGCCTCGCTCGCGTCGAAGTTCGGCAGGAAGCGCACGCCGCCGCTCGTCGCCTTCTTCCACAGGATGTGGTCGAGGGTGCGGCGGTGGCAGACGACCGCCTCGGCGACGTCGCCCGCGGACTGCCAGCTGTCGCGGCCGCCGGGGGTGACGATGCGGATCCCGCGGATCCAGTAGGCGTGCGGCTCGACCTCTTCCCAGATGCCGAGCTCCTTGAGCACCTTGATCCCCTTGGGGGAGATGCCGCTGCCGCAGGTCTTGTCGCGGGGGAAGTCGTGGCGGTCGACGAGCACGACGTCGTCGATCCCCAGGGTGGCGAGGTGGGCCGCGGCGGCGGTGCCCGCAGGCCCCGCTCCGATGATCGCGACCTCGGCGTCGTATGTCTCGGGCATCGTTCAGCTCCCCGTGGCGGCGCGGGCGCGCGTCTCTTCGGTGCGCTCCGTGACGGGCGCTTCGGTGGTGCCTTCGCGCGCGGGCACGAAGCCGCGGCGCGCGAAGTCGGCGTAGGCCTCGTGGACCGCCTGGCGGATGCCCGTCGGCTCGTAGCCGAGCTCGCGGCGGGCGCGCTCGAAGCTGGCGCGGCGGCGCTGGTCGAGGATCTTCACCGCGGCCGGCGTCAGGCGCTGCGACTTGCCGGGGAAGAAGTTGCCGAGCACGAAGCTCGAGACCTCGGCCACGGGCGCCATGACGCTCGCGGGGAGGCGGATCTTCGGCCGCGGGTGACCGCTGACCTCTTCGAAGATCCCCATCAGCTCGTCGACCTCCACGTACTGCGTGGCGATGATGTACTTCTGCCCGGTCGCGCCGCGCTGCAGGCCGCGGATGTGCCCCTCGACGATGTCGCGCGCGGCCACGAACGAGAAGCCGCCCGGGATGTAGGCGGGCATCTTGCCGTTGGCGAAGTCCACGAGCGTCTGGCCCATGCGCGACGGCTTGTAGTCGTGCGGCCCGAGGAGCGCGCAGCTCGTGACGATGACCGCATCGAGCCCCTCCACGCACGCCTTGAGCGTCTCGTGCTCGACGAGCTGCTTGCTGTGCACGTAGGGGAGCGAGCCGCCGAAGGGCCAGAAGGGCATCGTCTCGTCGGCGACCGCGCTCGGGTCGTCGAGGTCGTAGCCGGTCGCGCTGAAGCTGCCCGTCACGACGACGCGCTCCACGTTCGCGAGGCGCGCCGCGGCCAGGAGGTTGCGGGTGCCGAGCACGTTGCTCTCCCAGATCGCGCGCTCGATCTCGGGCGTCGGCTCGACGGTCGAGAGCTGGGCCGCGACGTGGAAGACGTAGCGGCAGCCTTCGACGGCCGGGTCCAGGGCGTCGCGGTCGCGCAGATCGCCGTACACGCGCTCGACGGGGAGGCCGTCCATGGCGGCGTTGTTCGAGCCCTCGCGGAGCAGGACGCGCACCCGCACGCCGTCCTCCTCGAGGAGGCGGTGCACCAGGTTGGCGCCGAGGTGCCCCGACGCGCCGGTCACCAGGATCGTGCCGCCGAGCTCGTGTTCGATCGGTCGCAGCTCGCTCATCTCGTCCTCCACGGTCGCCTCGATGGGCGGCGTCGCCGGCGTGGGGGGCCGCTTGCGCAGCTTCCGCGCGGCGATCGCGATCGGGGTCGGCGTCGCCTCCGGAGTCCCGCGGAGCTCGCGGATCACGTCCGCGGCGTGGCGCGCGTTGACCTTGCCCGCGTCGGCGATGCGCTTGGCCACCTCGAGCACCTCGTGCTCCTCGGCCCCCGCCTCGATCGCGATGTTGCGGGCGTGCAGGCGCATGTGGCCGCGCTGGATGCCCTCGGCCGCGAGCGCGCGCAGCGCCCCCAGGTTCTGGGCGAGCCCGACCGAGGCGCAGAGCTTGGCCACGTCGTCGGCGCAGCGCACCTGCGCGATGTCGCGCGCCACCGCGACCACGGGGTGCGACTTGGCCACGCCGCCGACCGTGCCGACCGCGAGCGGGATCGTCATGCGGCCGACCAGGTGGCCGTCCTCGACGCGCCAGCGCGCCATCGCGGTGTAGCGGCCGTCCTTCGCCGCGTAGGCGTGCGCGCCGGCCTCGACCGCGCGCCAGTCCTGGCCGAGGGCGATCAGCGCGGCGTCGACGCCGTTCATGATGCCCTTGTTGTGCGTGCAGGCGCGGTAGGGGTCGCGCTCGGCGAAGACGCTCGCCTCCTCGATGCGCTTGGCCAGCTCTTCGCCGTTGGCGGTGCCCTTGCCGTCCAGCATCGCGAAGGGGACGCGGCCGATGACGGTGACCGTGCGCTCGTCGGTGAGGTTCGAGAGGATGCGTAGGGCGACCCGGCCGCCGCTGAGCTCGGCGATGCGCGGCGCGATCCGCTCGCACATCGAGTTCACCGCGTTGGCGCCCATCGCGTCGCGCACGTCGACCGAGAGGTGCACGACGAGCATGTCGCCGCAGGGATCGTCGGCCTCGAGGCGAGGCAGCTCCCGCACCCGGAGCGCGCGCGCGCCGCCGCCCGCCTTGGCGAGGCGCGGGTGACCGGAGCTCGCGAGCGCCAGCAGCTCCTCCTCCGCGGCCAGGATCGCCTCGGTCGCCGCCTTCGGGTCCTCGACCTCCATCAGCTGGATCTGGCCGATGACCCGGGGCTCGCTGCAGTGGGCCTCGACGCCCCCGCCCGCGCGGAGGAGCTTGGCCGCGTACGAGCACGCCGCCACGACGCTCGGCTCCTCGACCACCATCGGGGCGAGCACGTCGCGGCCGTCGATCTGCATGTTCACGCAGACGCCGAACGGGAGCCCGAACACCCCGAGGGCGTTCTCGACCATGCGATCCGCCTGGGCGCCGCTGAGCCCTTCGAGGGGCTCGAGGCGCGAGAGCGCGGCGGCGTCGAGGCCGGTGGCCTTCTGGATGCGCTCGCGACGCTCCTCGACGGTGAGCCGGTACAGACCGGAGATACTGCTCGTCACTTGAGTCCTCCTCGGACGGGGCGGGCATCGGACGTGCGCGCACCGGACCCCTCCCGGAACTGGGCGGCGACGCTAGCCCACGACGGGGGTCTCGCGCAACGCGACGGCGTGAGAGTTCAAAGTGCGAAAGACGCTACGCAGCGGGGATCAAACGATCGGCGGCGTGCCGGGGAATCCCCGACACCCGAGGCGGGTCCGATCCAGTGGACTTGTAGGGCTGCCGTTACGGGACGACCGTGAAGGTGTGGGTGTGAGACGTCCCGAGGTCGGGAGGTCAAGTTGTTCAACGACCCGCCGATGTGAGGAAGACCATGCATTCCATCCTGGTGGTGGACGACGACGAGCTCGTCCGGCGGACCATTCGGCACGTGCTGCAGCGCGCCGGCTTCGAGACCATCGGGGCGGCGGGCGGCGCGGAGGCCCTGCGGATCGCGAGAGAAGAGGCGCTCAGCGTGGCGCTCGTCGACTACCGCATGCCGGGCATGGACGGGCTGAGCCTCCTGGCCCGCCTGCGTGACGTGCAGCCGTCGATGGTGCGCCTGCTGGTGTCGGGCGCGCTCGACGTCGACGTGATGGTCGACGCGGTCAACCGCGGTGAGGTCGCCCGGATCATCCAGAAGCCGGTCCACCCGAAGGACCTCGTCGCCACCGTCCGCGAGGCCATCGAGACGGCCGAGCGCGCCGGCCTCCGCTGGCAGCGCGCCCGCGACACGGCCCATCAGGAGCAGGGTCGAGCCCTCGACGCGCTCATCGCCCGCGGCGGGATCTCGCTGGGCCTCCAGCCGATCACGCGGGCCGACGACCGCCGCACGGTCGCCTTCGAGGCGCTCCTGCGCTGCGACTGCCCCACGCTCACCGGGCCCGAGCAAGTCCTGGCCGCGGCGGAGGCGCACGACGCCGTCCACGCCCTGGGACGCGCCGTGGCGCACGCCGCCGCGGAGTGGCTCTCCAAAGTCCCGGCCCCGATCCAGCTGTTCTTGAACCTGCACCCGGACGAGCTGACGGACGCCGAGGCGCTGATGATCCGCATGGGCCCGCTCCGCGCGCACGCGCGCCGGGTGGTGCTGGAGATCACCGAGCGCTCGTCGTTGATCGGCCGCCCCGGCTGGGCCGCGTCGGTCGGGCGGCTGCGAGAGGCCGGCTTTCGCATCGCGGTCGACGATCTCGGCGCCGGCGCGAGCTCCCTCGCCGCGCTCGCGGACATCGACCCGGACATCGTGAAGCTCGACATGAGCCTCACCCGGGACCTCGATCGGGAGCCGCGCAAGCAGCGGCTGGTGGATCTGCTCTGCCGCTTCGCGTCCACCACGGGCGCGCAGGTCGTGGCCGAGGGGATCGAGACGCAGGAGGAGGCGCAGACGGCGACCGGCCTGGGCGTGGATCTGCTGCAGGGCTGGTACCTCGGGCGCGCCGAGACGGACCCCGGCCGCGTGCTCCGCTACGCGATGGCCGAGGAGCTGCCCTTCTCCGCGCGCCGCGCGGCGAGCGGGATGCGCACGAAAGCGCTCAGGCTCGTCCCGGCCGACGACGAAGCCGAGACCGGCTGACGCGCTTCCGGGCCCCTCTCCATTTTCGTCGAGACGCCCGACACGCGGGTGGGGCACACTCGCGCCCTCTCTCTCTCCCGAGGTATCGATGAAGATGAAGCTCTCGAAGGGACTGCGCATCGCCGCGGCCTGGATGATTCTCGGCGCGATCGTGGCGTGTGGTGGCAGCGACGACGACGACGCGCCCCCGGTGGCGCCGACGCCGACCCAGCCCGCCACGCCCACGCCGCCGCCCACGCAGCCCGCGACCGGCGCCCAGCCCGGCTCGGCGACCCCGAACGTCTCGCTGACGCCCGGCTTCATGCCCGACCCGCAGACCGCGCAGGGCACGGCGGGCGGCTCGACGATGGCCAACAGCTTCGACCCCAACTGCAACGCGGGCCGCATCCCGCCGCAGGCGCAGCACAACGTCACCCTCTCGAGCAACTTCGGCAACCTCCGCGTGATGGTGAACTCGCAGCACGACACCACCCTGGCCATCCGCGGCCCGGACGGCACCTGGCGCTGCAACGACGACGGCGTCGGCCTCGACCCGCTGATCGAGGGCGCCTTCGACGCGGGCACCTACCAGGTCTACGTGGGCACCTTCACCGGCAACACCGAGCCCTACACGATCGGCTTCTCGGAGCTCGCGAGCGTCACGCCCTCGAGCCTGCCCGAGCCGCCGGCCGCGATGTAGCGCTACCTACTCGAAGACCGTCTTCAACCAGGCCTCCTCGCCGGGCTCCGCGCCCTCGGGGAGGCCTTTGACGATCAGGGTCAGCGGCGGCTCGTTGGCCTGGAACGCGCTGCCCCACGCGAGGTCGACGACCTTCGCCTTCGCGGTCCCCTCGCGCAGCTGCAGCTCGATCTCGTCGCCCGGGCCGACGTCGCCCTCGTAGTCTTCCTTCAGCACGACGAGCTGGGTGTCCGTGAGCCGATAGACCTGACGCACGGTGGCGCGAAACGGGGCCGAGCGGGGGGCGTCACTCATGGGCGCCACCGTAGCAGGGCCCGCGACCGAGAGGCCACCGCCGATGATCCGCCCGTCAACGTTCGGGCGCCGCATGGACGAGGGCGAGGAACGCGCGCGCCCACGCGTCGGCAGGCACCGCGGCCTCGTCGACGAGGCTGGCCAGCACCGCGCGCGCGTCGGCGTCCGGGAGCTCTGCCTGCGGCGGGTTGGGCGCGTCCTCGCGCGGACCGAGCGCGCCGATGGCTTCGCTCACCCGCGCGACGCGCTCCTTGTAGGGAAGCGCGTCGAGCGCGGCGGGATCGAGCGGCGCGCCGACGTGCACGTCCTGCTTCGCCATCCCGACCGGGAAGTCGCGCTTGCCGCCGGGCGCGAGCGGGAGGCCGCCGGTGAAGCGCACCGGGACGACGGGCATGCCGCGCTCGATGGCCAGATCGATGGGCACGCCGCTGAGCGGGCGGAGCGGCTGGTTCGCGTGGGTGGCCCGCGTGCCTTCGCCGTGCAGGAAGACCGAGCGTTCGCGCGGGATGGTGCGCAAGAGCGCGGGGAGCTGCCCCGGGTCGTCGCGCTCGAAGTAGCGGGTCAGCTCGGGCTCGGTGACGTCCGGGTGGGCGAAGAGCCAGGCGAGCAGCCGGCCGTACCAGCTGTCCCGGTGCTCCGCCTTGGCGATCGTCACCATCGGGACGCCGCTGATGGAGCCACCGAGGAGGGAGAACATCAGGGTCTCGATCGCCGTCTGGTGGTTGGCGACGTAGAGCACGGGCCGGCCGCGCAGCGCCTCGACGTCCTCGACGTGGACCTCACCGACGAAGCGATCGAAGAGCCCGAGGAGGACGTCTTCGCCGAGCCAGGGGCCGACGCCGAGAAAGCGGCGCCAGAAACCCTGCACGCCGTCGCGCGACGCCGCGTCGACGGCGGTGGTGCCGAGGGAGGCCTCGTAGATGCGCTTGGCGTCGACCCAGAACGACGCGTCGGCCCCGATCCGGGCTCCCTCGACGGCGGTGACCGCGAGGGTGACGGCGATGCGCTCGGCCGTCGGGCGGACCTGACCGCGGTACTTCCAGCGGTGCGCGCCGTCGAGCGGCGTGAAGTCGGGCGCGACCATGCCCTCGGTGAGCCCCTTCTCCATCGCGACGAGCCGCAGGAGCTGATGCATCGCCTCGAGCCCGAGCGAGCCCGGTTGCACGGGGTCCTGGAAGAAGTGCGCGCGGAAGAACCAGTCACCGGCGTCGACCGCGCGCTCCGCCCGCGCCTCCCCGAGCCCCGCCGGGCCGCCGTCGAGCGCGAGGTAGGGGACCTCCGAGAGGAGCGCGAGGCGGTCGCGGCCCGGGAGCGCGTAGCGAGGCGAGCCGCCGCGCGCGAGGAGGCGCGTCCGCTCGGCGTCCGAGACCGAGAGGCCCGCCTGATCCTCGAAGGCCGCGTCGGGGAAGAAGCCGAAGACTGTCTTCAAACGCAATACGTCATGCACTCCCATTCGCGTCACGACGTCGAACGCGACGATGGACATGGCCGCGGTGTCGCTCACCGACGTCAGGGTGGCGGTGGTGGTGAGCCGCCCCGCGCCGGGACCGACCTCGGCCAGCACCTCGCCCTCGCCGTCCAGGTTGCGGAAGCGGACGTCGACGTCGCGACCGAGCGTGCAGCCGCTCGCGCTCGCGAGCCAGCCGCACGGCTGGAGCGCGGCCTCGAGCAGCAGCGCGTAAGGCATGCTGCGCGCGCCCGCGAAGTACCAGGCGTCGGGCGGCACGTCGTACTCGACCTCCACCTCGGCGCCGGCCTTCTTCGCCCAGGGCTCGCCCTCGAGGCGCGCGACGCGGCTGACCATGTGGTAGGGCGGCCCGGGCAAGCGCGGCGCGCGGCGGAGGTGATCGAAGGCGGCGTAGCGCGGGCCGAACGCCTTCGACGGCTGGCCCCACGCGCTGTGCAAGAGCGCGGCCCGGTCGAGCTTCACCCCGTCGAGGGTGGCCGCGGGCCGTTCGTCATCGGGGAGCGCGTGGCTGCTGATGGGGAAGTCCGGGACGAGCTGCAGCCCGAAGCGCCGCGCGTGGAACGCCTTCAGCCCGTCGACCGTGCAGAGGAGGTCCGCGTAGAGCTTCGGCACCGGGCCGTCGTGCACCTCCTCGACGAAGACCTCGTAGACGAGCTCCTTCGAGGTGGGCGTGACCTGTCCCCGGCAGATCATCGAGTAGGTCTCGTCCGGGATCGGCTCGAAGCGCCAGCCGTCCCGGTCGAGCGAGTAGCCGAGCCCGACGAGGTGGAACGCCATCGCCTGCAGGCAGCCCTCGAGCATGAGGGTGCCCGGCATGCACGGGTCTTCGTGGAAGTGCCCCTCGAAGTACCAGTCGTCGGGGGAGATGCGGGTCGTCGCCTTCAGGTAGCCGCGCCCCCAGGGCCCGCCATCGGCCGACCACTCGTCGACCAGGCCGAGGAACCGCTTGTAGCCCGCGGCGATCCGCGGGGTGCGCACGTGCGAGCGCGTCGCCTCGAAGCCGGCACCGAAGCACCCCACGACGTCCCCGCGGCTCAGCGCCTCGAGCGCCGCGTCGTCGAAGGCGGCGCGCGTGCAGGCGACCGCGGGCGGATCGACGCGTGCGTCGGCCGAGATCTCCTGCTCTTCGGCCGACCAGATCACCCCCGCCGACCCGGCGAGCTCGGCCGCGGTGAAGAACCCCGCCTGTCCGCTCCGCACCGTCAACGCCGGCTGTCCGTCGACGTGGCAGTCGTAGTGGAAGAAGAAGAGCCGCACGTCGCCCTGCTTCGCGTGGCCGTCGATGTGGATGTCGTAGGAGAGCGTCTCTCCGACGCGCGGCGGCGACCGATGCCAGGTGAGCTTGCATCCGAGCAGCCGATAGGCGCGCTCGCCGCGGTTGAGCAGATCGGCGCCGAGCCAGCTGATCAGGAAGAGGTCCGCCTGCCCGCTCTCGATCATGAGCCCCGGCGGCATGCGCCCGTTCTCGAGGTACCAGGCGTCGCGCGTGACGTCGGTCTCGGTCCAGACGGTGCCCTTGCCGTGACTCGCCGGCTCGCCGACCAGCCCGGTGACGCGGTCCGCCATGAGGAGCGGCGCCTTGGGCATGCGGCACTGCACCCGGTAGCCGTCCTGCTCCCTGAAGCGCGCGCCGAAGATCTCGCTGATGGCGCCCCCGGCGTGGATCTCGAGCGCCGCCTTGTCGAAGGTGGGCCCGCTGGGGGTGGGTGGCGGCGTGGCCGGCTCGAGGCCGCGCCCCCGGAGGCGGTCGGCGGCGGGGAAGGATGCGGGAGCGGTCGCGGATCCGGCAGGGAGCGCGGATCCGGCGGGGAGCGCGGATCCGGCAGAGAGCGCGGATCCGGCAGGGAGCGCGGCTCCGGCAGGGAGCGCGGATCCGGCAGCGGGCGCGGATCCGGCAGCGGGCGCGGATGCGGACGCGGAAGCGGCAGCGGTCGCGGATGCGGTCGCGGATGCGGCAGCGGTCGCGGATGCGGATGCGGATGCGGATGCGGCAGCGGTCGCGGATGCGGCAGCGGAGACGGGAGCGGGAGCGGATGCGGCAGCGGGAGCGGGAGCGGGAGCGGGAGCGGGAGCGGGAGCGGGAGCGGGAGCGGGAGCGGGAGCGGGAGCGGGAGCGGGAGCGGGAGCGGGAGCGGGAGCGGGAGCGGGAGCGGGAGCGGGAGCGGGAGCGGGAGCG